>CAZITS010000486.1:0-4967 GCA_964542185.1 uncultured Pirellulaceae bacterium | reverse complement strand
TAGATCCATCTCCGCAAAACGCATGATATTAGCAATTCCAACCGTCAGCGGTAATGACGCTCCCGCCAGGTACTGCCTTTGGCCTGCGACGACAATCCGACCATCGTCCAGGATCTCAATGTCACCGACTGCCGAATTCTCATAACGGCCTGGCGGCATGCCCGCCATCCCCACCATATCGCTAACCAGTATACAACGATCCGTCGTTTTTCCGCGGACAAAACTCTTTACCACCGCGGCAGGAAGGTGGTGCCCATCGACAATCAGGCTCGCTACCAAACGGTCTTCTGCAAGCTGGTCCCAGATGTAGTTCGGATGACGGCGAATTTGCCCATGCGCTCCGTTTCCTAAATGCGTACTCATACTAGCGCCCGCGTCGACAGCCGCACGAATCTGCGAAGAGTCGGCACTGGTATGTCCAATCGCCACAACAACACCTGACTTTACCACCTGTTCGATAAACTCCGCTGCGCCGTCGTATTCCGGAGACAATGTAAGTATACGAATCCGACCTTCGGCAGCCTCCTGCAACTTTGCAAATTCGTCCCAGTCTGGCGCATGGCAGTGCCGTTGTGGATGAGCGCCGCGAGGCCCCTCCTGAGGAGACAAATAGGGACCCTCCAGGTGGATTCCTGGCACCCGCAAGGCAACTTCCGGTGACCTGCTGCACGCAGTTGAAATGGTCGACAACGCGTGGGTTAACGTGGCAATACTATTCGTTGTAAGCGTCGGGAGATACTGAGTCACCCCATCGGCATCCATCCGCAAACTGACTTCTTTGGCATGCTCTATGGTCAAATCAGGGTCTGTGAACTCCTGTCCTCCAAACCCATTCACCTGGAGATCGACCAACCCGGGCCCAACCCAGGGAACATCTTGCGCCAAATCAACTAGATCTTCGCGGTCATGATCGATCTCTGCTACACGGCCGTCCACGCAACGTAGTGCAACAACCTGCTGGGTGTCATATCTCCGGCCAATGATCTGGACCATGTGCTCTCTCTACAACCAATCCTGATAACGAACATCGGTAAACAAGCAATATTGTACGTGGTGTCTCTGGAGTTGATCGTTCGCGACTTCGACAACCGAACAATCACCGGTAGCTTTCGTTTCAGCTGTTGGCCAAACGAACCGGTGCTTTCCTGGGCCACCGCCAGCATGAGTGCTTGAACCATGGGGCAGGGGACACGAGCCTGCCAAATACATGCACCACCTGAGATCGTTTGTAGCAAGAAGGTGCACTGATTGCGAACAGGCAATAAGCGTAATGCAATAAGATCCCTTGACCAATCTTCGTTGTCGAGAAGACTGTGAGACGTATTGCCGCGAGTTCAGCTGCAATAAACGAATGGCAATACTAGAGCCATCATTCGCCGGAACGGTCATTTGACGCTGGCAAACCCGAACCAAATCCATCCCAGTATGCAGATGTATCGAGTTCGGTTGCTCGCCAGCCTGGCGCGTAATAACTCGTCGTGGGAGTTGCTCCCACCGTGGGACGAATTTTGGAATAATTGAGCCACTTCATCGTCGCAATACGGAAACGGCGACGGGCTGCGCGTCGCGCCGCATTTAGCCGCACCAGGTCACGACGCGGAGTACTTTGTGGTACAACCCGATCCGCCAACGATCGCTCATAGCGAGGTCCCTGAGCTGGCTTTGCCTCAACTGATTTGGGCAACTCGATTGTCGCGGGCTGATCGTTATTCGAATCGCTGGCAATTCCAGCTCCTTTAACTTTCGGCGGGAGAACCAATTCATTTGGGTTGGCAAGAACTGACGTATCTGCTGGCGCATCTGGTTCTACTAACTCGCCAACCTCTACTTGCTCAACGGTGGGAACTGGGGGCCTTTCATCGACCGGGGCGACTGCCTGACCTGGGCCCAAGATTTCTGCTTTCTCATTCGAAACCGCAGCATCCGGCACAGCGACTTCATTTGGCTGGTTGGCGGGAGGCTCCAAAGGAATCTCCTCTGGAATCTGAGCAACCAAAACTGTACCCATCAAAATCGCCAAAGAGAAAACCAACTTATGCATTGCGATCTCTCCTTGAGACGCTACTGCGCTGTAGCAGATCCGCCAATCTCGAAAACACACAGCGCACCGAGCGGTCAGGTGTGTGAGCCTATTTCAACCAGGGCCGATTGGAGACGCAGTCGACAAAACCTCTCCATTCCTCTGATTCGGAACAAGACTACTGCAAAGATAAGCGCGATTGTCGACGGAAATCAAATCCTCGAGTTGCTGTGTTAAACCTTGCGGATTAGCCGATACGGACAGGCCGCAAAAGCCGCTTGTACTCTCTTTCGCCATTTCCTTTGACAGCTAAGGCGTAGACTCGGCGATCCCTTTGCCAGACACCGACGTACCACCCCTGGGAATTCCAGTCCGCTCTGCGGGGTGGATAACTGGGCAAATCCATGACATCGTCGGCTCCGACCTCAATAACAAACAAATAAAGCGACTCGCGCCGTGCAAACTCGTCGCTATAGACCACAGCATCATTACCGGCACCAAGCGAGATTGCCTGCCAGCGATCCGGGTGGAAGTTGATTCTCGTGTCTAACGAAAACTGACCAATCTCTTGCTCTGCAAGTAACTGCCATTCCATCCCTGGCTTTACGATCCAACGTTCAACAGCAGCCAATAATTGACTTCTCGTTAGACGACGGTCCGGTACCGATCGCCAACTCCCCAAAACCACCAATCCGATAATTGTTGCCAAACTCAACAAACCGGCACCCCACACCACATATCGCCGCTGCCTTCGTTCTGTGACCACATTCAGCTCAACATCCCTGCAAACCGATTCTTGCTGATTGGCGCGCACGCTTTCCAGCAATGCAGATGCGAGCCCGTCGGGAACCTGCCCATCGCGCCCCATTTCCCCCACTGCCTTATCCCAGTCCTGACTGCGCCGAAACGACTCAGCGTCAGCTGCATAACCACGAACTCGCTTCGCCGCGTCTTTCAGTTCATCCTGATATAAATCGTCCGATCCAGGACGGCATGCATCCATCTGCATCTGGTAATTGATCGTTTCGCGCATTATTACCTCAAAGTAGTCTCGTCAGTGGACAGAGACATTAACCCACTTTCGGTTCCCCACACGGTCGCGCGATGAGGAATCAATTGATATCGCAAACGTGCTTTGGCACGTGACAATCGACTCATGACGGTACCGATCTCAATCTCAAGTTGTGTCGCAATTTCCTTGTACGAACACTCCTCGAAATAGTACATCAACAAGACCAATCTAAATGTTTCGGGTAGCTCATTGATGGCTTGCTGCAATCGTTCGCGATCAATCTCATCACCAACCGGTACATTCTCCGGAATCTTGTCAATTTCCATCGCCATGCCAGTGGCGGGGATTTCTGTCCGTTTTCTGCAGGTCTTCAAAAAGCAGGTTCGCAGTACAGTGAACAACCAGGAACGGGATTTGGTGGGGTCGCGAATTTGGTGCAATTTCTGTTGCGCCAACAAGAATACCTGCTGCGTAAGATCCTCCGCATCCTCGACTCGCCCGGTAAGTCGATATGCATAGCGATACAACGTCGCGTGATGCTGGTCGATCAGTTCTTCAATATCCATCGTACGCAAACGAAGTCTCTCAAATCTGGGTCTTCTCTGGCGCCAAGCCGCGGCGACCACTGGAAGTGCTGTCAGTTACAGCCTGTCGCTGGCCTAACGGATTTTCCCTGTATATGTGACCCATCAGTTCCCAGGATTATTCCCCACAACTTGTGCATTAAACAGATATTCCCTGCAAACCTTAAACAAAACGACCGATCGAACTCCGAAAAACGCCTCCTCGCGCCAATCGGGTGTCCAGTCAACGCTTCTTGGGCCTGGGAATACGGGAACCTTTTGTAACACGCCTGCGTCGACCTTTGCGACGTGGAGCAGCCGCACTCCGTCGGCCGCCTCCCTTCCTGTCGGCGGGCTCGCGCAACTGCGTAATCTGATCACGTAGTGAAGCCGCTCGTTCGAATTCCAGCGACTCGGCTGCCGCTAGCATTTCTGTCTGCAGTTCCTGAATCAAGTCTTCCGTCTCAATCTCACTTTCTTCATGCCGCCCAACCGCTGCATTAGCTTCACGATGCGCTTCCGAGACTGCCTCAATTCCCGACTGTATCTCCTTGCGTATCGACTGCGGAGTAATTCCATGCCTGGTATTGTATTCCTCTTGCAAAGTACGGCGACGGCGGGTCTCTTCGATCGCCCGTTGCATCGAATCCGTCACACGGTCTGCATAGAGAATCACCTTGGCGTTGACATGCCTCGCGGCCCTGCCAATCGTTTGAATCAATGAAGTCTCGCTGCGCAAGAACCCCTCCTTGTCCGCATCCAGGATTGCCACCATAGATACCTCAGGTAAATCAAGGCCCTCGCGAAGTAGATTTACTCCCACCAACGCCTCAAATCGTCCTTCACGCAGTTCTTTCAGTAGCTCTACGCGTTCGAATGCGTCGAGTTCACTATGCAGCCACTTGCAGGTCACATTCTGTTCGTTCAAATATGCCGATAGATCTTCCGCCAAACGCTTGGTAAGCGCCGTAACTAGAACACGCTCTCCACATTTAGCACGTTGACGAATCTGTTCTAGTAAATGTGGAACCTGCCCCCGAGCTGGCTGAACTTCGATAATCGGATCAAGTAACCCTGTGGGGCGAATAATCTGCTCAACAATTTCACCACTACTCCGTTCTAGTTCATAGTCACCTGGTGTCGCAGACACGAAAACAGCCTGATTGATCTGTCCTTCCCACTCGGCAAACTGCAATGGTCGGTTGTCGAGTGCGCTCGGCAACCTGAAACCGTGCTGCACGAGTGTTTCCTTACGGCTGCGATCGCCGGCGTACATCGCCCGTACTTGCGGAATTGTGACGTGAGATTCATCGACAAACAGGAGGAAATCGTCGGGAAAAAAACTGTACAGGGTGTCCGGTGCTTCACCTGC
>CAZITS010000485.1:0-4977 GCA_964542185.1 uncultured Pirellulaceae bacterium | reverse complement strand
GACTTCGTTTCGTCGCGCTGTGCGGCAATCTATACTACTGGGCAAGCGATGTACTACACTGTGCGGCGCTACAGTTCAGCGCTGTCGCGGCCAGCAGTCACCCCACGCTGACTTCAGGGTTTTGCCAATGACAGTGCGACCACCCGACAAATCGTCCGCCTCCCGGCGGACCAGGCCGATCGCACCAGCCGTCGCTGCCGAAGTGGGGCTCATGAAGGGAGGAACCATGAAACAGAGGAACCATGTCTCCAGCAGGATCTTCTTTGTCTTGCTGCTGTTCGCCGTTTTCACAGCGCTGACGATCACACGACCGGTAATTGCCCAGCCTGCGACGCACGACCCGTCGGAGCAGCACGCCCGGAAGACACAGCCTGATCGCCAACAGCGTGAACCAGCTTTGCTTGCTCACCGCGGCCTGGTGCGGCACTGTCCCGAAAATACACTGCCTGCATTCGCAGCGGCCGTTGAACTGGGACTGTCGATCGAGTTGGACGTTTATCAAACGAGCGACAAGCAGCTTGTTGTGATCCACGACAAGACCATCGATCGCACCACCAATGGTAGCGGTGAAGTCACGAAGATGACATTGGCGGAGATTCGTCGATTGGACGCGGGTAGCTGGTTTCATTCACGCTACACCGGCCTGAAAGTGCCAACGTTGGAAGAAGCCTTTCAGCTCATCCGCCAGCGGCAACGGAAACCGGTGACCATCGCTTTGAACATGAAAGTCATCTCACCAGGCATCGAAGCAAACATTGCCAGGCTCGTGGAGAAGCACGACTTGTTGGACCAGTTGTTTGTGTTTGGCCAGCCCGAAGATAGCAGCCAGCGGTTCAAGCAGGCGAATCCTGAACTGAGGACGACCGAGGTCAAGATCTACGACTCCGAACATTTTTCCCGCGCGTTGAAGAACCCGCTGGCCGATTGCCTGTGGGTTGGCTTCATCCCCAGTCGCGACGAAATGGCATATGCGCGCAAGCTGGGCAAACAAGTCTGGCTCAGCCTGCATATTGGCGCAAAACGTGTTGACATTTGGGACCAGGCCCGCGCCAGTCAGATGGACGGCATCTGCACCAATTGGCCACTGGAGTGTCGGTTGCATTGGCGGAAGCAGGATTCGAATCTGGCAAACGGAGTTAATCAACGATGATCTCATGGAACTTGCGAATTGCGGTGATGAGCCTGGTGGTTGGCATGGCAGTTGTCACACCAGGCCGCGGATCGGATGACCGGCCCCGTGGGCCAGAGGGTTCCCAGGGGCAACCGGAAGTCCTTGAACTGATCATCAAGGAAACGCCCAAACCCGCTTACGATTTACCAGTCCCTGCACAAGTTTCCGGTCGAGTGCTCCTGCGCACGGTGGCTGGCAGCGGGCCACGCAGTGGAGCAGAGATATCAGGGTTGCAGGGCGTGTCGGTCACGGACGGCTACTCGGTGGTCAAGACGGATGCACAGGGCAGCTACACGCTCAAGCCCAACAAGGATTCTGTATTCGTCTACATCACGCGTCCTGCGGGATATGACGTGCGAGGAGATTGGTACAAACCGCTCGCGGACCGTGTTGATTTCGAACTGCAGGCCGCGCCGCACGGCGAAGAGGACTACATCTTCGTGCATGTTACGGACACGCACGTTTCCAGGAATATCCGCTCGCATCAAGGACTCACCCGTTTCGTCCAGGAAGTCAATGCCTTGTCGCCGCGGCCGCGTTTTGTCGTCAATAGCGGCGATCTGCTCGATCTGCACAAAGCGCTGATCAGCAAACCGGAGTCCGGGCAGCGCGACTTCCGTACTTACGTAGGGATCATGAACCACCTGACCATGCCCTACTACAACGTCGCTGGTGACCACACCGATTCTTCCTATCGCATCGAACAGTTTCCTCGCGGAGATCATCGTTGCGGCAAGCCGTTATATTGGGAGCATCTTGGCCCACATTTCTTTTCCTTCGAGTACGGCAAGATCCACTTCGCGTCGGTCGACTTTGGATACCATCTCGGCCAGCGGCAGATTCCAGTTGGCGGCAAGCTGCTCGAATACCCAACCAACGAAGTTCAGCCGATACACGTCGAGTGGATCAAGCAGGATCTGGCTCAGCGGACGCGAGGAACGTTCGTGGTGACAACTTCCGAGGCCGACCTGGGAAAGCACTGCTCGGGCTTCGAGACGATTGCCCGAGAGCACGACATCCGCCTGCAACTCGTGGGCGACAGCCATGTCGTCACACACAAAGCTCGCGCGGTCCCGTATCGAAGTGGCGGGGCCTTGGCCGGTTGCTGGTGGAATGCGAAGGCCAGGCAGCTCTGCCCCGATCTGTCACCGCAAGGCTATCTGATCTACCGAGTGAAGGGGGACAAGCTGGAGCACTTTTACAAGGGGCTGGGACAACGTATCGCCATCACGTCCCATCGCGTGGGCGCTCCCCTGCGAGGCCGTGTCGAGATCCAAGCGCACCTCGTACATCCGCGCCCCGGCGAAACGCTCCAGTACACCGTCAGCGGCAAGTCCTGGCATGCCATGCGCGAGATCGGACGGCCGTTCTATCGCGCTCTTTATGCTGCCGCCATTGACACCAGCGCACTGCCCGATGGGCTGGTAGAGTTTGCAGTGAGAAGCACCGTTAGCGACGAAGTGCGCCCGCGCAAGTTCGTCGTTGTCAACGGAGACGATTCGTCACGGTTCGCTGCCGACGCAACACTGACGTTCGCTGTCAGCCCTGCCACCAGCTGGACGACCCCGCGACCGCCAGGCGACAAGGTTGACGTGCTTTTCAACGGGAAGCGCGTCGGCGTCCTCGCGCCGGGTGCACGCCAGAAGTACTCGTTCGTACTTCCCGCTGCCGGCCTGCGCAACGTGAACACGCTGTCGTTTCGCTTCACGCAGTCGAGCGACGGATTCAGTCTCGGCAGCCCACAGCTCACGTTGAGGGGTAAGGTTTTCCGCGATCCGCGAGACGACGCGATCAGGCAAGTGAGACTCGCGCATTGGGGAGACGATGCCGAAGACTGGGGTGGCTTCATCGCTGGCGCTGCCGAACCACCGGATGAGTCGCCATTCCACCGCAGACAGAATGTCTTCTGTTTCCTCGTGGCCCCTGCTGAATGAGCTTCCCGTGCTGCTGTTGTCACGCTGCGCACGTCGACTGCTGGGCGTGCCGTAAGAACCGGCCGCTCACGCGTTCCGGCTGATTACCTGGATGCACACAAAAAGAAACCAAAACACATTACGGCCTGGTGTCGGCTTCCCGCCAGACGGCCTGACACTCCAAGGGGAAATCGGTCAGCAAGCCGTCGATGCCCGCGTTCGCAGCTTGCTTCCAGGATTCCTGGTTGCGGCGTGAAGCTCCGGAACCCGCATAATTGAATAACACCTGTTTCCCACGCTGTCGCAAGCGTGAGACTTCATCGGCTGTCGGCGTGGACGTCAGCAGGAAGCAATCCACCAGCCCTTCCTCAAGGCGAGCATCAATGCTCTGCCGAGTGACGTTCCGGCCGATGCGGAAAGCCGGATTGAGAGTCTTGAGTCGGCGGCTCATCTCCTCACTTTGGTCGAACGCAAACGATTCGTCCAGGAGCTTGTACTTCTCGACCAACCTGACCAGTTCCGACTCGCCCTTGCGTGTCAGGTCTTTCACATTCAACGCGATGATCGTCCGCCCGCGTTTCCGCTCGGCGACAAGCGACAGGATCTCTTCCAACGTGGGTATGCGCACTTCGGCAAAGGCGTCGTCGAACCAGCTTCCCGCGTCGAGCCGTTTCAATTCCGCGAGCGTCATGTCGCGCACCGATTGAGCTGGACCGTTCGTCGTTCGCGCGACGCTGTCATCGTGCAAAACAACGAGCTGTCCATCTTTCGTGGTGCGAATGTCCAACTCGAATCCCATCCCTAATTCCAGGCACGCCGCAAACGCGGGCAACGTGTTTTCCGGCGCGTGACGCAGCAGTCCACGATGTGCGATGGGAATCGGGGCCTCTTCTATTCGCTTCCCTGTGAGCGGATCGTAGCGGTGAACTTCGACGCGCGGTTTCTCATTCCCATTCGCTGGCGAAGTCACGGTGACCGTCATCACTCCCTGCTTGACGTGGTCCTCGACGCGGACGCGCCGCCAGGGCTTCCCGCGACGCAGAATGGTGGCCCCGGCCTCATCGGGCAGGATGCTGTAGCCAACGGTTTCGGCGTTGCGTCCCAGGTCGATGCCGCCGTCGTTGCGGATCGTGATCGCCATCCGTACTTTGCCGGATCGATCCTTGTAGAGGGCCGGCTCACCCGGCCCTAGATCGCTCTGATGCCACTGCGACGGCGCCCCTTTCGACGGCGGGCCATACCTGCTGAAGCCGTTGGAAATCACGCCACCAGAATCGTCCATGTAGAAATGAGGGATGCACATCACAGCGTTGCGGGTTTGGCGTTTATCGGGCCAAAAGATGCAGAGATGCCAGTGCGCGGGCGCGTCGCCGTGTAGCGGGTTATTGGTTTCGAAACCCATCAACTCGACGAAGCTCTTTTCCTCGGCGGCCAGCTCGTGGTGGAGCTTCCAGTCACGAATGACTTCGCGGCCTGCGAACACGAAGTTCAGGGCGGACTGCGTCTGGGAGGAGACCCAGGGCTGCATGGCGTAAACACCCGCAGCGCGGTCTGGGTCGTTGTGGGGGACCTGGATCTGCAGGTTCTTCTCGTGGTGGAATGACCACACCTCGAGCGTGTTCCAAGCGTCGTGGGCGACTCCTTTGAGATCGGCCAGGCGACCGTGACGGACCGGGATGTCCACCCGGATCTGGTCACCCTCTCGACTCAGGCCCAGTCGTTTGTTACCCACGATAACTGCGGCGACCTGCACGCCGGGCCAGCGAATCTCGACCCCCTTCGCCTCGCGCTTCGGCCCCGTGACGTAAACATAGTATTCCGCCCGGCTCGCCCACTCGAAGTTCCCAGTCGTGTGCAACGCAAAGGGCTTCGGCAAGACGATCCTCGGTTTCG
>CAZITS010000484.1:0-4986 GCA_964542185.1 uncultured Pirellulaceae bacterium | reverse complement strand
CACCGTCTCTGTCGACGTCGGTCAAGCGTACGTGCGTCAGCGAAAGGGTCCGCTGCGAAAATTGGGCGACCCACCGACGCGCCGAATCAGCGCGCTGCGTTCGCAGCGGTTGTCTTTTCCATTGAGTGCCTCGACCATCCAGGTTAAGCAGCAGCCAGGGGCTGGCAGAACGCGGCGACGCGGCGACGAGATCCAAATCACCGTCTGCGTCGACATCGCCAGCGTCGACACCGACGAGAGGTGGCAGCCGTTCGTCGACTGACAGGGGCTGCCAGTCGGTTCCGCCGTTGCGCGGTGCCCGAAACCACGTAAGGTGCTCACCCGCTTCCGCGATAGAACTAACAACCATGTCGTCGGATCCGTTTCCGTCGATATCGGCCATGACGGCCCGTACCGGTTCTGTCAGATGGTCCGAGCGCAAACGGACTTTCGTCCACTTCATCTCGGCCGTTGCCTGGTAAAGAACCGTTTCACCAGACAAATAGCTGGGAACAACGATTGACGACTTGCCACCAGTTTGCGGACCGATGAGTGCTACCTTCGGCGACAGTTGCCGGTCATCGACAACCCGAGTGTGAAATGTGGGCGTGGTGTTTTCGCGTGTTGTCACGTTTTCGAGCCAGTAGACGACACCGTATCGTTGGCTCGAATTTGGCACCGGCCGGCCGCCTCCTTGGAACGTCACGATCACGTCCACATCGCCGTCGTGGTCCAAGTCAGCTGCGTTGATGCCGTAGCTATTGTTGCCGGCAAGCGGTACTCCAGCAGCTTTGCCCAGGTCGAGCAGGTGCCAATTGGCAGCTGACGTTGTGTCCTTCAGCCGCGGGTTGAATTCGAGGAGGTCTGCCGGGACCTGGGCGACTGCGGAAGTTTCCCCAACACCGGTTGCCACAGTCAGCACAATCAGAACCGGTAGCCGCAGCCATACGGTCCGTCCTGCAACGAAGGTCTCTGAGAAACGAACCGCTGGGGCCATCGTCATGCGAGGATACTCTTGATCACAGAACCTCGATCCATGTCGAGCCGCTTCTGACCGGGCACATCGAGCTGCTGGGGATCGAGTCCCAGCAGGTGCAGCACGGTGGCGTGAACATCGGTGACGTAATTGCCGCCGTCCAACGCGTGGAAGCCGAGTTCGTCGGTACCGCCGTGGACAACGCCGCCCCGTAAGCCCGCCCCCGCCATCCAGATCGTAAACCCGTGCGGGTGATGGTCACGGCCGTCGTCACCGCCGCCGCGCGTTTCTTTGCCCGGCGTGCGGCCAAATTCGGTGCAGAAGACCACCATTGTCTCATTCCACAGACCGCGGCGTTTCAGATCGTTCAGCAAAGCGGCAACGGGCAGATCGACCTGGGCCGCAAGCGTGGCGTGGTTTGTCTTGAGCGCTCGGTGTGAATCCCATTTGCCGTACGGTTGCGGATAGATCTGGACGAAGCGAACTCCACGTTCGATCAACCGACGGGCCAATAGCAGTTTTTGGCCAGCCGCCCGCGTGTGATCCTGCTCGAGTCCATAGAGCTTTGACGTTTCCGCCGTTTCACTCGACAACTCCAGTGCTTCAGGCACCGCCATCTGCATGCGGAAGGCCAGCGCGTAGGCACGAATACGGGCCTGCAATTGTTGGTCACGGGGATGTGTGGCCGAACTCAACTGATTCAGTTCGTCGATCAGCTTGTATTGGTTGCGTTGTTCCGCAGCAAGCACGCCATCGGGTCGGCGGCCGTAAAGCAACGGCTGACTCGGATCGTTCGAGAGTGGGGTACCGTCGTACTGTGTACCCAGGTACGCGGAACCAAAGGACTTGCGCGTGTCCGCCCGCGTGGGGCCGCCAAGGACAACGAATTGCGGAAAATTGTCGTTCAGACTCCCCAGTCCGTAGTTGACCCACGAGCCAATACTGGGCTGGTCGGGGTCGAGCCGATGGCGTCCGTTGTGGATCTGGTTCTCGGCGTCGTGGTTGCTGTCGGTGGTGTACATCGAGCGGACGAATGCAATGTCATCAACACAGTTCGCCAGATGTGGCCACCAGTCCGTGATCTCGATCCCGCTCTGGCCATGCTTGCGAAATCCGACTTGCATCGGATAGATCTTTTTGTAAACGTCACGATCCTCGGTGGCGGCAACCGATCGAAACCGCTTCTCGAACACGGGATTCTTCTGTGGGTGCGGAAACGGCGTTTCGGAAAACGTCTTGCCTGCGTACCTGTTCAGCGCTGGCTTCGGGTCAAACGTCTCGATGTGACTGTAGCCGCCGGACAGAAAAATCCAGATTACCGATTTTACTTTGGGCGGAACGTGCCCCAGCGCGGGTGTCTTTTCGTCGGCACGTGCAATGCCATCACGGTGCAACGTAGCGCCCAACGCCAGGCCCGCGAAGCCGAGCCCCGTGTCAGCCAGAAAGGACCGCCGATGAACCTGGCCGCAGTTTGGGGAATGGCGGTACATTTCGTCAATTTCCTGTCAGGATTGCTGCCAACGACCGACTACCACTCGTTCGCTGCGACGTCTTCATTGAATGGTCACGAAATCATGATGGCTGAGAATGGCGCCGACCAGGCTCTCCAACGCGCGCAGAACGGGGTCGGTCGATGGTGCGACTCCACTTTTGGGTATGTTTGCTTTCAGATGGAGAGGATCGGCTTCCTGGAATAATTTGATTTGGTCTACCACGAACTCGTGGCACGCCTGTTTTTCCTGATCTGTCGGAAGACGTGTGAGCACATGCTGGAAGCTCGCCTCGATAAACGCGGGGATTCGATCGGACTCCACAGGCTGTTCAGCCTTGATTTCAGACCAGAGTTTTCGCGCCAGCAGCCGACTCTGGTCGACGGCGATCCGACTATTTGTCATCGCCAGCGCCTGATGAGGCGCGACACTCTCCGTACGGCGATAGCAATCGCACGGATCGGGTGGATTGAAGACCGTCATGAAACGCATCATGCCGTCTTCCGGATGCACGGTGAAATAGAGGCTACGACGGTAGACCGTACTGCCCCGGCTCGTGTCGATGTCCGGGCCACCGCGTTTTAGATCGATGCTGCCGGCCAGATGCAGCAGGCTGTCACGAATGGCTTCCGCCTCCATGCGGCGCCGCGGAAACCGCCACAGATAACGGTTGCCACCGGGTCCATACGCCGTGGCGTTTGCCTGCGTCGGGTGACGATCTCCCGATGCCATCTGGTACGTTTGGCTGGTGACGATCAACTTGTGCAATCGCTTCATCTTCCAGTGGTTTTCCATGAAATCGACGGCCAGCCAATCCAGTAATTGCGGGTGCGTTGGCGGCTTGCCGCTCAGCCCGAAATCATAGACAGATTCGACCAGAGGTCGACCGAAGTGTCGCATCCAGATGTGATTCACGGCCACCCGGGCGGTGAGCGGATTCTTCCGACTGGCGATCCAACGGGCCAGCGTTGTGCGCCCGCCGCTGCTTTGCTGGGGAAACTGTTCGCTGAGAGGCGTGTATTTGGTAACGGGTGACTTCGCTGCGGCCTGTAGCGACTTTTTTGCCGCATCTCGTTTCCGGCGGACTGCACCAACTTGTTGTTCGGCTTTCGCGGTATCACCTTTCTGTTTCGCGGCTTGCAACACCTGCTCCGCTTGAACCAGTTCCCACTGGGCCAGGGCGAGTGCTCCTTGACGTTCGGCAATCGCTGCCACTTTCGCCAGTCTGTCTCCACTCTTCTTGTCCGTTTTGTGTCGCGCATTGTCTGCGGCAACACGAGCTCGGATCCCTGCCAATTCGGCGCGCGCGTGCGCGCGCTTCGCGGTACCAACCCGCACGGCAGCCTCGGCCTCGGACCGTTGTTCGAGTAATTGACGAATACTCGTTTCGGCCTGCCGGATTGCAGCAAGCTGGCGTTGTTCAGGAGACAACGCAGCGAGTGCGCCAATTTGGTCGGCTGTTAATGCCACGCGGCAGTAGCGAATTTCGTCGAGCAATCCCTGATGCGGTGCACCTCCGCCCAGCGAATTTCCGATCCGCAGCGGAGTCTTGGGGTCGGGCTTGCGGAGCTCGGTCAAATCGGCGGAACCGCCACCGCGGCTGACACCTTGGCGTCGATCAAAAGTCGCGGTTTGCAGAGGGCCCCTGGTCGATAAATTCCTGACGTAGAACGAGACGTTATTTTCATCGAGCACCACGGCGATGTAGTAATCAGTGTCTGTCTTAAGTACGAGTTCTGTTCCGGTGACAACGTCCAGGTAGTCGGTGTCAGGGTTCCACAGGACAAGGCGCAATTCACTCTCCTGCGCATTGAGCCCGCGGTGATAGAACCACCAGCTGCCTTCGTAATCGGCAATCGTGCAATTGACTCCCTGCCGAGCCGATGAATGATGAAACAGTACCTGCAACGTGAACTGCGGAGCATGCAACTCGGGTGTGCCCGGCACCGCCAGGCAGGCCATTCGGCTGTTCTGTTGGAAGCGTGCCGCATACTGATTCGCCGAGCCAGTGGGCGACGAGGCAACAAACCACGAGCCCGCAGCGGACGACATTTTGGGTGAGGCCGGCCCGCGCGTGTTCGCGCCCACCGGCGCGCGGCTCACCGGTGTGCCGCCGTCGGTGACGCGACGCAACGTGTGGCCGCGCCCACTCGAATCCGTGAGGAAATCACCGACGCGGTCGTCGCCTTCAAACCGCCAGTAGCCAATTGTTTGTTCAGACAGCGTCTGGGCCAGCCTGGCGGCGGCCGCGTCTCGTGTTGCCGTGTTCGGCGCGTTCGCCGCGGACCGAACACGCATTTGTTTTGCTTTCCTCAAAGCGGCTTCCTGTTGCTTCAGCTTTCCCGGTAATTCGGCAGCGCGGTGTCGCGACTTTTTGAGGTCCGCTTCGGCGTCGTTCACCGCCGCTGCCCGTTTGGCGATTTCTTCTTCCTGAATGAAACTGAATCAAACGGAATACCTGTTCAGCTCTTTGACAATAATTCTTATCTAAAGAAACAAATTGAATTAATTATTCATGATGAAGATAAAGGATTTCGTTAT
>CAZITS010000483.1:0-4991 GCA_964542185.1 uncultured Pirellulaceae bacterium | reverse complement strand
CATGCTGCGACGTTGGCTGGCTTTGCGAATGCAGTGGACCTGGCTGACATTTCCGCTGCTGGCAATTCTCTTTTGTCTGCTGGCGATCGGACTGAGTCGTTATCGAGATCAAGGTCAGGTCGTTGTCAATAAAGTAGAGATCATCGACGTAGACACCCAAAGCGGACGAGTGCGGGGTACCACCTGGGCCCAACTTTACAGTCCCCGTCAGGCTCAGTATGACCTTTCGCTGACACCCTCTGACCGGTTGACGACAGTCGAAAAAGCAGACGTGCTGATGTGCTGGCAAGGCTTACCGGGAGATGGTCTGGGTGGCCTGGGAAGTCCATCGCCGAACCGGCTGACGGGACAGGCTTATGAGGTCAGTTTCCGCTCCAGTCGGCAACTTCGCGGCTTGTCCATTCCTGTAGCTTCCAGCAAGAGCCTGTCTGTCCGGTGGTCTGCGAAAGTGGCGGCCGGTTCAGAATCCCAGCTGGTTGCTGATCGGCGACATTTTTTGCGTGGAGACGTCCACAACCCACTCAACGTGGACCTTGTTGACGCAGTCGTACTTTACCAGAACTCGTCGTATATGATTGACGGAGTACTGCGATCGGGACAAACGGTCTCGCTCAATCAGTTATCGCACAAAGATTTGCGCTGGAAACTCCAACAGCGCGTGGTCGTCAGTAACCGCGATGTCAGCACGCACTGGGACCCTGAGGACGTGCGACCTGGTCATTTACCACGGATTCTGGAACTGATGATGTTCTACGGTGCTGCGGGAGGTGAATCGTATGTCGATTTGACACACCGCTATCAATCATACGTTGATCTGAGCGCGGCGCTACGCACGGGCCGGGCCATATTGTTGGGCCGTTGCCATGAATCTCTCAGCGATTTAAGCGATCAGCAGAAGTTGTTGTCAGCCGATGCGAATGCGCACTGGACCTATGTCAGAGTTCTATTTCCTGTGGAAATGCAACAACCATGAAGTCTGTGCAAATCCACCATCAGCCGAAAGTGTCACGCCTGTGATCAGGACCCACGATCTGACGAAAAAATATGGCGATCTGTTCGCAATACGCGAGATCGATCTCGAGCTGAACGAAGGTGATTTGTTCGGTTTTATCGGTCCCAATGGAGCTGGAAAAACAACCACGATGCGGATTATCTCTACGCTGTTAAATCCGACCTGGGGTGAAGCCTATGTCTGCGATTATTCGATCTATACGGCGCCTAAAGAGATCCGTCGGCTGGTGGGCTATATGCCGGATTTCTTTGGCCTCTATGACGACATGAAAGTAATTGAGTACCTGGAGTTTTTTGCTGCCGCCTACCGTATCCAGGGCCCTGCGCGGCGACAGCGCTGTGAGGAAATGCTGGAGATCGTTGACCTCAATTTCAAACGTGATGCCTATGCCAATACACTTTCCAGAGGTCAGACCCAACGTCTTGGCTTAGCCCGTACACTGTTACATGATCCACAGGTACTGTTGCTGGACGAGCCACTCAGTGGTCTGGATCCCCGGGCCCGTATTGAAATGCGCAACTTGTTGCGGAAGCTTGGGCAAATGGGAAAAACGATCATCGTGTCGAGTCACATTTTGCCGGAATTGGCGGACATTTGTAACAAGGTTGGGATCATTGACCGCGGAGTCATGTCCGTGAATGCAGAAGTCGCACAGGTGATGAAACAGGTGCGCCAACAAATCGTGCTGGTGATTGGGGTTGTCGGTGACCTCGATGCGGCGCGCGGCATCCTCGAACAACAGGATGCGGTTGAATCGATCGAACAGCGTAATCTCGATATGTGGGTGACGTTAGCTCCCGGCATTGAGGATTACAGTGATCTGTCCACTGCCCTGGTTAATGCGGGTCACCGCATCCGCCTTTTCCGAGAGGATGAGGTCAATCTTGAATCGGCTTTTATGGCGTTAACCAAGGGTCTCGGCGAAAAAATCTGATTGCCCAGGTCTTCGCCGTCTGCTTGGGGTGCGAGAAATCAGGTACTTTGGGCGAACCGCCCCGCAGCAGTTTGCTCGCGCAGCGCATGTTTTTGTTGATCCGGCCAGTCGCCAAATCTTATACTGAACCGGTAACGCGCTGCATAATCCGGTCAAAACTCCCAACCCTACCGGCGTCACGGAGACACCTTCTGTTCAGAATCTGGTGCGCATGACAAGAGGGTTGTTCGACCGATAACTGAAGCAGGGTTGTTTTGCAACGAGGGTGGATCGATGACAATAATGCGGTTTCTGATCGGACTGTTACTGGCTGTTTCCAGCAGTCTCTTGAAAGCCGATGTGATCCTTCTCAAGCCGGTCGGGGACCAGCCTCCAGGTCGCATCGAAGGCGACTTGTTGAATCCGACTGAGGCGCCTCGGAAGAAATATCTGATTCGCACGTCAGATGGGGCAAAGCTGACACTTACCCCGGATCAGGTCGCGAAAGTGATCCTCAAATCTGAGGCCGAGCAATGGTATCAGCGATGGCTTCCCAAGATGCCGTCGACCGCTCGGGGGAATTGGATCATGTCTGAGGAATGCCGCAAGCGCGGTTTGAGAATGCAGCGTGAAGTGCATCTGGAAAAAATACTGACCTATGAATCTGAACACGTCAACGCACGCCGCGCCTTGGGCTTTCGCAAAATCGATGGTCGGTGGCAACAGCCCAAGGAGTATTGGGAAAGTCGAGGCTATGTGCGCTATCAGGGAAAATGGCGGCTGGTTCAAGATGTCGAGTTTGAGAAACGGCTTGAGGAGCGTGAAATCGAGGAAAAGGCGTGGCGCAAGAAACTCAAGATGTGGCGCACTTGGATTGTTAAAGCGCGCGGCAAGCAGGTTTCCGGGCGTGACAATATTGCCCAGATTGTTGACAAAAGGGCGGTGCCCGCACTGGCAGAATTTCTCGACCAGGATCAGGAGTTTGAACCCCTCAAATTGTTGTACATCGACGTTCTGGCGCGCTTGCAGCGCGGCCCAGGTGTCAGTGCTTTTATTTCCCGCGCGCTGCGCGACCCGAGTGACTTCGTTCGTGAGCGCTGCTTGGAAGAGCTGTCTCGCTTCGGAACGGATCGTGCCGTCGCCTCGTTCATCCAAGTACTTGCGGCAAACGATAACCGGCTCGTCAACCGGGCGGCATTGGCGCTGGCCCAGTTGGGAGATCCGGTTGCGACACGTCCCTTGATCGAAGCACTGGTGACGCAACACAAGCGTACGTTGAAACCGAACGAAAGTAACGCGAATGCGACTTTTGGCAATGGTGGTCGGGCATTTCAATTTGGCAAGAACAAACCACTGGTCATTCGGTGGGAAGAGCAGAATCAGGATGTTCTTGGTGCACTGACGTCGCTGAATCCGGAAGTGAACTTCGAGTTCAACGAGGAGCAGTGGCGAATCTGGTACGCTCGTCGCAAAGTTCCAGCCAGCTTTGAGTTACGTCGCGACGATTGAATGTCAGGTGATTTTATGGGCCACCCGTGGCGCCAACTTGTGTGCCATTGGGGAGTTTGCCACTGTAGACCGTGCCGGTCTCGGGGCGCAGCGAGGGAACATCACGGCTGGATCTTCTGACGACACCCGAACCGTATGCGGTGCGAAATTGTATGCCGCCCGGCGGTTTTGTGGCGGGCCGACAGCAGAAAAGTTGGCGACCTGGTATTAGTACGCTTGATTCTTAATCACATGAGTTGGCATGCCATCAGATCTATTACCACCAGTTGGCAAGGCGTATCTCGTCGGCGCGGGTCCCGGTGACCCTGGTATGCTGACCTTGCGCGGCGTGGAATGTTTACGGCGGGCAGATGTGGTGCTCTACGACTATCTGGTCAACCAGGAGATTCTGCGGCATGCCAGCGAGCATGCCGAGCAGATTTGTCTGGGCCGACACGGGAAAACACGGATCTGGACGCAGGCGGAAATCAACGGTGAGCTCGTGAAACGCGGCCTCGCGGGCCAGCAGGTTGTTCGCCTCAAGGGGGGTGATCCTAGCATTTTCGCCAGGGGCAGTGAGGAACTTGGTGCGCTCCAGGCGGCTGGCGTTCCCTGGGAACTGGTGCCGGGCGTAACGGCGGCGACAGCCGTCGCGAGCTGTGCGGGAATTTCGTTGACCGACCGCGATCAGGCTTCCGCAGTGGCGCTCATTACGGGTCAAGAAAGTTGTGGCAAGCAGAAACCAGCCATGGATTACCATGGGTTGGCAAACTTTCCCGGAACGCTCGTGTTTTATATGGGAGTGACCACGGCCCCGACCTGGACGCGTCAATTGTTGCTGGCTGGCAAATCGCCTGATACATCCGCGGCAATCGTACGCCGCTGTAGTTTGCCTGATCAACAGACGATTTACTGTCGCCTGGATGAGATTGCCGACCGCGTGACAGAGGAGGGGATTCGGCCACCCGCCATGATCATTGTGGGTGAAGTAACCCGTTCCATGGCGAGTCCTTCTTGGTTTGAGCGGCGGCCACTGTTTGGTGTCCGTATTCTGATTACACGGCCGCTCGACCAGCTCGACCAACTTCGACAGCCATTGTTGGAACTGGGTGCAGACGTACTGACCCATCCGATGATTCAAATTGACCCACCCGAGAGCTGGGCGGCCGTCGATCAGGCCTGCTCAGATTTCAGCCAGTATGACTGGCTGGTGTTCTCCAGTGCCAATGGGGTTCGATTCCTGCTGGAGCGATTGCGGGCAGCTGGCAAAGATGCTCGTGCCCTGGGGAGCTTGCGCATTGCTGCCATTGGCCCGGGCACTTCTCGAGAATTGAGACGATTCCAGCTCGATGCCGACCTGCAACCGAGCGAATTCCGGGCCGAATCTCTGGCTGCTGAGTTGGTAGAGGGAGCGGCGGGTCAGCGTTTTTTGCTGGCGCGCGCCAGTCGGGGTCGGGAAGTTTTGGCCGAACAATTGCGCGCAGCGGGAGGCGTCGTGGACCAGGTTGTGGTCTATCGGAGTTCGGATGCGCACCAGTTACAGCCAGATATTCAAGAGCAGCTCGTCCAGGGACAAAT
>CAZITS010000482.1:0-4993 GCA_964542185.1 uncultured Pirellulaceae bacterium | reverse complement strand
AAATGCCAAACGCAGGGTCGCGCCGCCCACAGTTCACGTCCTCAGGAAGGTAAAAGCGCGATCTACAGCATGGCCAAAGTAATTAACGCCACGCAACAATATGCAGATACTATCGTCGGACAGTTGGCGTCACATCCTCTAGTGGGTTCACCTACCCTTAGCATCGGACGGGTGGAGGGAGGAATCAGCGTCAACGTAGTACCCGACTTGTGCACAATCGAAATCGATCGTCGTATTGTCCCCGGTGAGAACTGGGAAGCCGCTTTTGAACATTTCAAAAACTTCCTGACTACCCAAGTCCCTGACGTGACAGTAACACACGAACAACCGTACTCGACAACACCAGGCATGTCCGACCAGATCAACGAACAGCTATCCTCGCATCTCTCCAAAGTGATCCAGGAACATGGGTATTCCGGCAGACGCGTCGGTGTTACGTATGGAACCAACGCGTGGGCATACGCCGCGCGAGATGCGCCAACCGTCGTGTTCGGCCCAGGATCGATTCAACAAGCACACACTGTCGATGAATGGATCGAGATCGAACAACTCCACCAGGCAACAGATATTCTCTATACCTTTGCGCTTCAATTTGGCCACTAAGCCGAACCTAGAGACCCATCGGCAGTAGTCAACGGTCACACAGGGACCACATCTTCGCTTCGCCTGAATCTCAAACAAATATTAACGAGAAGCGAGATTGCGCACCCTTCGAATCGTACTAGTAAGTTGCCCCCACTGACGTACCACGGTTTCGCCTGCAGAACACCCGCAGGTTTCGTGATCCTGCCGCCGGTGGTCCTCGACACCCAATCCATTCTCAAAACACATCGAGAATGAAATGATGGCCTGAGTGGTAACGCCGTCCCGCCGGAAAGTAGTTGTGCCAGCGTCGGTTGTAGACAGGCACTCTCATCTCTTGAGGGTACCTGTGGTAGAGATCCGGCGAGCTACGATAGTACTCTGAACCCCAAAAGTTCTGTGGGTAGTACACGTAAGGGTAATGGTAAAAACGCTCCCAATCGCGAACGCTATGGGTACCGCCCCAAACGCGACCAAAAGCTCGCTGCTGGGCATCCGCATTGCTCTCAGAAGCTACTAGAAACGCTACAGACACGATCGCAAAGGCGAGCAGTTTACGACAAATCATCAAAACATCCCTCCAGGGAGTCGCTGATCTAATTCGGGGTCATTCCCGTCCACGGGTAGCGGGATGGACGCGATCCTATACGTGGCATCGGCGACCGATAGGACCCGCGATAAGAGAAAATCCGGCAAGATTCACAAAACAGGAAGAGCCGGATTATTAGGCAGCCGCGACAGCTACTTCAAATTCTTGGAAAATGACGCCCTCTCAGCTCTCACGCCAGCTCATTTTCCCTTCCACAATTTCCTGCTCCCACTCGTCCATCAGCGGCCAATCTACGGCGCATGTACCAAAATCAGCCATATGCGCGTATTTTTCTAACCGGGCGCTCGTGGCATCCAGACGTGCGTCGTTCTTGCGGAAAATCGGCCCGTGGCTCGGCAGCAACCACTGTACGTCACTCTCACGAATTCGACGTAACGAAGCGATAAATGCGACTAAATCACTACCGTGATGCGCGTCAATGGCACCAACACAGCCATCCCGATAGATGTTATCTCCACTAAACAGGAGGTCACCCATACGAAAAGAAAGCTGGCTGTCGGTGTGACCGGGCGTGAGCCATACGTCGATCTTGCAATCGCCCACTGAAAGCTGCTCGCCTTCGTCGACCAAATGTTCTACTTCAACAGGCGGCATTTCTAGATGAATGCCTTGGGCTTCGATTTCAGCGAACGTCTGTAACTTGTCTCCCTTGGCAAGCACTGAAGCAGTACGCGGGTGCGCTGTTACTGTCGTCTTCAACACCTGCTTTGCTTTGGCCAGTCCCTGGATGTGATCTACATCTGCATGTGTCGCCACCAAAGTCTTACAACGAGACAACGGAAAGTCCAACTGTCGTATTAACTCAATAATCTCATCAACTGATTCCTCGTATCCAATGTCGATGAGCATCCATTCCTGCTGATCAAACAGCAAATAGACATTACAGCCCAGCACGTGCCCTGCTTGCACATTGATCTCAATGACGTTTGGAAACACAAGCTTCCGTTCAATCATCATGCACCATCTGCAATGAAGAACACAAACACCAGTCGGCTAGTCAGTTTACCGCTGCAGGAAAATAGTCTGCGTCGGATTGTAGAAAGGCTACTTGCTTCGAGCAAGCGTAACCACAACACATCTCGTGACCTGATCCGCGGCAGCAGACGTCGGAAACCTCTGGCATCCCGCTAATCTCTACTGTCTAAAGCAACAATAGACTCCAAACCTTCCCGAAACGAAGGATATTCGAGGCGAATCTGTAAAACATCTAACATCTTTCGATTCGTCACGCGTTTGTCTGACAGGGCTCGTGCCGACACCGCGGCACCTTGCTGAGGAGTCTCAAAATCTGGCAAATCCGTTTCCAGAAGTTGGGCCAAATAGGAGAAATAATCTCTTCGTAGAACAGGACATCCGTCTCCCACCAGAATCAAATCCGGGGGAACCGCATTCTCTTCTGCAAGCAAGATCGACCTGACAGCATCCTCGCGATGGATAAGGTTCAAATAGCCATCTTCTGAACTCATAATTGGCCGCCCGGCCTTGATATCCGCGATCCGTGGTACCCGCCCCGGTCCGTAAATGCCACACATGCGTAAGATGACGCTACGCCTGCCTATGACATGGTTTTGCAGGCGGCGTTCCGCCTCAAGACACGCCACTCCACCCGCGCGTACCGGCAGGCATGGGGAATTTTCGTCAATCCAGGCCCCATCGTTTTGTCCGTAAACGCCCGTAGAACTGACATAAATCAAACGCGCCGTCTTCGTTGACAACGCATCCAAGAGGTGCGTCAGGCCTTCAACGTATACGGTGTTGATTGACAATCCGGCGCGGCGGTCATAACCCACCGCACAGAGCACATGGTCCACTTCCGGTAGATCCACGAGTGTCTCTGGAACCGTAATATCACCCAGAACCGGGCTCATTCCTTGTCGGGAAAAAAGTTCAGCATGTTCAGATGACCGTGTCAAAACGTGAACACGATGCCCGTCTCGCAGCCACTTTTCTGCAACCGGGGTCCCCAGATAACCACATCCAACCACTAATTTGTTCATGCGTCCATCCTGACTCTCTAGCGCTCTCCCATGTACAGCTCGAATCTCATGGAAAAATGCCGCAGAGAAGTAACAAAATCGTCATAAACCAGACTTCCAGACTTATGACGCGCCCTGAGCCTACTTCCCGTTTTCAATACAGTATGATGCATTATCTCACCACTCAATTATCCCGCTTTGAACAAAATGCAAATAGCGAGTTCCTCAACCAAGCAAGCAGTCCCGTTGTTTGCACCAACGATAAAGGGATGGCAAGAATCGATGTGCACACGTTTTATTGTTTGTGTCGTTGTCCTGACAGACTGTTTGACAGGTTTGGGCGCGCCTCCTGACAGCTCCGAGGTTTCCGTCGACCAGATTTTCTCAGG
Source organism: uncultured Pirellulaceae bacterium (assembly GCA_964542185.1). Lineage (GTDB taxonomy): Bacteria > Planctomycetota > Planctomycetia > Pirellulales > Pirellulaceae > UBA9264. Next base: position 1,436 of record CAZITS010000482.1, on the reverse strand, counting down.
CGGAATACCGCAAAGCGTCGTCGAATTGCAGGCCATGCAACGCCGGCAACAAGATCTCGCCGACCGGTTGAAGCCATTCGCTGTCGCAGTGCGAATCGGCCCTGCACAAGGAAGCGGAGTCTTGGTATCCGCAGACGGTTATGTACTAACAGCAGCACACGTCGCGGGCCAACCCGGTCGTCTGGTTCTGGCATTCTTGTCCGATGGACGCGCGGTCCGCGGTCGTACTTTGGGTGTCAATCGATCCATGGACGCTGGCTTACTCAAACTTGACCCACCCGATAACTCCGATGCGAATTTCCGCTGGCCGCACGCGGAAATGGGCCGCGCTGCCCAGGTGAAGCCTGGACAATGGGTAATGGCGCTAGGGCACCCTGGAGGCTATGACTCAGACCGCCCTGCAGTTGTTCGCCTCGGACGCGTCCTCGCTGTCCGAAAAAACCATATCAAAACCGACTGCAAACTCGTAGGCGGCGACTCCGGCGGCCCTCTATTTGACATGCAAGGAAATGTCGTTGGTATTCACAGCCGTATTGGTAACTCACTGGTAAACAACATGCACGCCCCAGTTGACGCCTACCGCTCTGACTGGGAACGCTTGCTGGCAAGTCAAATCTGGGGGCATCTTCCCGGTACTCGACCCTTCATTGGAGTAGTCGGCGATCCGGATTCAACGCGGGCTCTGATCGTGCAGGTCATCCCAGGAGGCGCGGCAGATCAAGCTGGAATTCAAATCAACGATGTGATCATTGAATTTGGAGGCGCGCGTGTCCAGAATTTCTCGTCCCTTCGCCAGCTTGTTCGCAAACAGGACCCCGACGATCGAGTTGGGCTGAAAGTTGAACGCAACGGTGAAGTAGTTGAGTTGGCAATCGTGATCGGCACCGGGGAAGAGTGAACATGCAACCCACTTCACGTCAACATGTTATCAGCAAGGCATTTGCAAGCCTGCTGCCCGCACCATTTCTGATTGTTTGGATTGTGGCAGCTGGTTTTTGTGTGAGGGGCGAAGCCCAGTCTGCTGAAACTCCCCAAAGTTCTTCAGATCAAGTAGCTCGCCAGCCGGACAACGTGGCGCCCTGGTTGCGCCGCTGGGCCCGCGAAAACCAACGGAACAATCCGGCGGTCCTCTCAGCCTTTCGTGGTATCGTCGAAAATGCCGGGCGGAGCACGCTGCTGGTCTATTCCGATGGTCGACAAGTCGCCTATGGCACAGTCGTCGACAGCGCTGGCTTTGTACTGACAAAAGCCAGTGAGCTATCGGGACAGACAGAATGCCAACTCGCTGATGGACGGAGAATCACAGCCGAACTCGTTGGCATACACAGTGAGTTGGATCTCGCGATGCTGAAAATCGATACCGCGGGCGCCGTACCCGTACAATGGCAAACCGAGGCGCGCATACGCCCTGGGAACTGGCTAGCGACTGCTGGAGT
>CAZITS010000481.1:0-5016 GCA_964542185.1 uncultured Pirellulaceae bacterium | reverse complement strand
GGCCTGCTCTCTGACCAATGGAAACGCAGAACGAGAACGCCCCTTTGCACCGACGGGTGTGTGGTTCGCCCAGTACGCAACCCTGCGTCAGGCGCTATGCTACGTGTAACTTGCTTACACACGCATAGCACTTGAACGCCGTTGGCACAAATGTCAGGCCGTTTAAAGCAACTCGTCGATCGCACTGGGGTCTTCAAGCACGGGCGTCGGCCGGCCACCGTGGTCGAGAATGTGGAGCGTCGGATCAATCCCCAGACAACGGTAAATCGTGGCGTGGATATTGTCCGGACGTACTGGCCGTGTGGCAGGACTCTCCCCGCGACTATTGGTCGATCCCACGATCTGGCCACCACGTACACCACCACCACCTAGCAGGCAGAACATCGAGTTTCCCCAGTGATCGCGACCAGGTGTCCCCTTACTCAAAGGCGGGCCGCCATTGCCGCCGTTATTCATACGTGGCGTACGACTGAATTCACCGCACAAAATCACCAGTGTCGAATCGAGAATCCCGCGTTGTTCCAAATCGGTAAACAATCCCGCCACGGCGGCGTCGACTTTGGGAAGGTAGTTCTCCATTCCCGATTGCAGGTTCCAGTGATGGTCCCAGCCACCAAAATGCACCGTCACAAATGACGCGCCAGCTTCGACCAATCTCCGGGCCAGCAGGGTGCTCTGCCCCCAGCTTTGACGTCCGTACAGTTCACGTGTGGCTTCATCTTCGCGGCTCAGGTCGAAGGCGTTTCGCGCCTCCTCCCCAGAGACAAAGGAGACTGCTTGCTGGTCAAAGCGGTCCAGGGCGTCAAACTGACCGCTCCGTTCGACCTGACGTGGAATCTGGTCGAGTCGTCGCAGCAGGTCCTGGCGGTCATCAAGTCGGTTTACCGAAAGCCCTTTTGCCAGAGCCAGGTTCTGGACCTCAAACTTGGCGTTATTGGGATCGCCACCGGTCTGAAAGGGATCGTATTGGACACCCAGCATATGCCCTCCGAAGTAGCCGGGGCGCAACCCGATACTCGAAGCCACCGGGACCGAGACGTAGGGCGGTACCGTCGAAGCCCGCTGCCGACGCTGATAAGCGACCAGGGAACCAATTGAAGGAAATTTGGTCGCCGTGTTGCCGCCACTGACACCCATGTTTTTGCTGGTGAGCATGCGATGCCCACCCGCAAAATGATCACCCGTGTTGTGATACAACGAACGGACAATAGAAAACTTGTCCGCAATCTTGGCTTGCCGCGGAAAGAGTTCTGTAACCTCGAATCCGGGAACATTGGTTGGAATCGGTCGCCAGATGCCGCGGTATTCCACCGGCGCTTCCGGTTTCATGTCGTACATGTCCATGTGCCCGGGACCGCCGTCGAGCCAAATCAAAATTGCGGAGGTTTTACTCTTGTTACTGGAGGCTGCGCCGTCACGCGCCCTGAGAACGTCTCCCAAGCCAACGCTCGCCATACCCGCCACACCCAATTGCACAAAACTGCGGCGGCTGATGCCATCACAATAACGGCCGGTCTGACCTGCTTGCACGCGTAACATGGAGTACCTCCAAAAGATCTGGCCAATCCAACGGCCGTGGATCGGCAGGTGGGCAATACATTTGACTGGTCCATTTTATACTCAACCACCCCGGATGAGGCAATCGAAATGGAACGCCACCCTCCCGGCTGCGGGTGGCCCAACCGGCCGCGCAGACACCGGATTCCGCTATTTTGGTTATCGACACCACTGACGCCCCACCGACACCCCCCTTAAGGGCTGTTTCAGGTCCACCCGAACACAGAAAGGGGCTCAACCAAACAACGCGTTGACAGGGGTACCGTCCGTGACGCGTACTGGGCGTCCCGTGGGATCGGGCACCGTCATTTCCGGTGCTACTCCCATCGCCTGCAGTACGGTGGCATGCAAATCAAAAGGTGACACCGGATTGTCTGCGACATAACCAGCGATCTTATCACTTTTGCCATAAACCGTCCCGCCACGGATGCCGCCGCCAGCCAACACGGCCGAATAGCAGGAAGCCCAGTGATCCCGTCCAGCCCACTTGTTGATGCGCGGCGTGCGACCAAATTCGCCCACCACTACCACCAGGGTACTCTCCAATAGCCCCCGTTGCTGCAGGTCTTCCAGGAGCGCCGCGTAGGCCCTATCAAACGACGGGCAACAGTAGTCGTGACGCATCATCTCGTGCCCCCGATTCTTGCCGCCACAAACCTCAGTGTCTGCACCGTGATTGTCCCATAAATTGAACTGACAGCCATCTTGCCCATAGAAGGTCCAAAAGACATTTACCATCCGCACGTCGGCCTCAACCAGACGCCGCGCCAGCAGGAAACTCTGGCCGTACTCGTTCATACCGTAGCGTTGCCGGGTCTGCGAATCTTCTGCGGTGACATCAAAGACCTGCCGAATGCGGTCAGACGAAAACAACGTATAGGCACGTTCCAATAATCCGTCCAGTTGCTGGACACCAGTCGACCCGGACAAATCACGTGATGCCAGATTCGCGAGTAGCTCACGCCGTCCCCGCAACCGCTGCACGTCCTGTCCAGTCCGCCTTAAATCGAGATTCTCCAGGTCGAACGCAGTCCGCGTGAGAGATCCTCGCTTCTCCGTCGCCAGGTCGAGGGCTTCGTACTGACTCCCCAGAAAACCAGCGGTCTGTCCTTTGTAGAATCGGTCACCGGTCATGAAATAGCGCGGCAACACAACCCAGGGAGGCAACTCACCACGGGCCCCGAAATAATAGCTCAGCATACTGCCAATGCTTGGATGGTCGCTCGAACTCGCTGGATAGGGCGTGTTCAACTGCCCCTTGCTGGCCAGCAGCGTGCGCAAGATTCCCGAGTCGTGTGACTGGGTATCGTGATTCATGGAGCGAATGATCGCCAGCTTGTCGGCGTGTTGCGAGACTTGCGGCAACAAGTCGCCAATCTGAATCCCAGGGACATTCGTCGAAATCGGCTTGAACGGTCCGCGAATCTCGTCGGGAGCTGCGGGCTTGAGATCCCACAAGTCAATCTGAGAGGGGCCACCGCAGAGAAAAATATAGATACAGTTTCGAGCCGACGCCTGAATTTCCGACTGCTGTTCGGCGGCAGTGAGCGCCGTGGACACACCGGCCCCCAACGCACCCATGGCGCTCATCTTAAGCAGGTCTCGGCGCGCCAGCACGGACCGCCGTGCTCTGGCTCCAGCCATCAGCTGTAACATCCTGCTGCTCTCCTTCAGGCCAGGTCCCACCGCAAGATCGGTTCCCCACGCGCGGACTCGGTTGCGACCTTTACCCCAGGTCGTGGCTCACCCCGGATGAATCAATACCATTACCTCGTAAACCATTGCCAAATGATCCACCTGACGCACGGCGAGGTCCCCGGAAGGTGCAGATCTTGTCGTGACTCCCAAACACCCCTTTACTTGACGCCTGCGCAAACGCTGCTCGCCTTCACCGGCGACTTCAACATATGGGGAACACGCTGCCCCGTGTCTCTGTGACTACTTTACCAGATTCCGAATGCGACGCGGATACGAAAACCTGTTTTCTTCTCCGTGACGCACGTTGTTGCGAGACCCAACCATCGTCGACCGGGGGGGGGGGCGTCGCAACCACCAGCCTCTTATTAAGCTGACACCTGGGCACGACGCTCTTCCTCAAGACCAAATCGGCATTCAGAGAAGCCACTGCTATGCGCATCTCCAAAATGATCTCAGCTGTGGACACACACGCCTGCGGAGAACCGGGGCGCGTGATTGTCGGTGGCGTTCTCGATGTACCCGGCAAAACAATCTTCGAGAAAAAGGAATACCTCCAGCAGCATGCCGACCACCTCCGCAAATTCATGTTGCGTGAGCCACGCGGTTATCCCGCGGCCAACTGCAATCTGATTCTGCCCGCTTGCCATCCCGACGCAGATGCCGGCTACGTCATTATGGAACAGGTTGAATACCCGCCGATGTCCGGGACCAATACGATTGCGGTGACTACAGTGTTGCTGGAAACCGGTATTCTGCCGTCACAAGAACCTGTCACCGAACTCACGCTCGAGTCTCCGGCGGGGCTCATCCGCGTCCGCGCCGAAGTGGAAAACCAAAAGGTTACCTCCGTTACATTTGAAAACGTACCCGCGTTCGCCACCCATCTGGACACACCCATCGACGTCCCCGAACTGGGTCGCGTACTCGTCGATGTCGCTTACGGCGGGATGTTCTACGTGATCGCGGAGGCAGGCCCCCTGGGGTTGGACCTCATTCCCAGCAACGCAGGTCGCATCGCCCGCATTGGTGAGATGATCAAGACTGCAGCTGAAAAACAACTTCCCGTGGCACATCCCCAACAACCGCGGATCGCCGGCATCTCGATCTCACAATTGTCCGCGCCTGGTACGGATCCCTCCGCGGACATGAAAAATACTGTCGTCGTCTCGACAGGCCAACTCGATTGGCAACGCCCCGAAACCTGGACAGGAGTCTGTGATCGGTCGCCGTGCGGGACCGGCACCTGCGCGCGAATGGCCACCCTCTACGCGCGCGGAAAACTCTCGCTAGCGCAACCGTTTCGTCACCAGGGAATTCTCGGCACCGTGTTTACTGGCGAGTTACTACGCGAAGTCGACCTCGGCACACCCTACCCCGCCGTCGTTCCGCGGCTCAGCGGCCAGGCATGGATCACAGGGACCGCGAATTATCTCCTCGACCCGAACGACCCGTTCCCCGAGGGCTACACACTGGGCGACCTGTGGGGCGGCGCCCTGGACGGCAGTCGCTGACACCCATTGGTCGCTTACTGCGGTGCTTTCCAACGGACCGTTTCGATATAGGTTTTTCCGTCGGGTTTGCGGTAGCTGTAGACACTGACCAGCGACCCATCCGCGTTTTGTACTGTGTTTCCAAAACCACCGCCACTGGCACCTGTATTTTCATAACTGATGACCATACGATCGTGCCGGAAGTCCCAGGTATCGCCGTCGTCGTCACTGAAAATAGCGCGGACTCCCAGCGGAAAACCGTCACTACTGC
>CAZITS010000480.1:0-5017 GCA_964542185.1 uncultured Pirellulaceae bacterium | reverse complement strand
TACAGAACGTGACGCGCTCCTGAAATTGGTCGAGCCTGTGAAAACGGCCTATGCCAGGGAAATCAAAGCTGAGAAAGTATTGGCCCGGATCAATGCGTTGGAGTAGTACCCCACGACACGTGCAGGATCATCCTGTTCCCCTGGTCAACTTTTTTGAAATAGTGCGCGATGCCAGCCATCGGCCGCCTCTCCCTTGGAATGATTCCTGATGAACGTCCTAGCCAAGAACATCCGGGCCGGTGTCGACGCCTATTTCCGCTTGTTGAAGGTGGTTCTGACCGCTCTTATGCTGTTGATGGTGGTGCCCGTTGTGTTGCAGATTCTTTCGCGGTACTTAGGGATCATCCCTCGCTACATCTGGACCGAAGAAGTCGCCAGGTTTTGTTTTGTGTGGATCGTAATGATCGGCTCGATGATCGCAGTTCGCGAGGAATCGCATTTCAAGGTTGATTTACTTCCCCAGCCTGATACAGACCGACAGGCAGGTGTCAGCAGTCTTGTGGTCCATGTATTAATGATGCTGGTGGCTGTTGTGTTTGCGCTGTACGGATATGAATTTGCCAGGTTTGGCTACCGGCAAACGTCGGAGATGAGCGGCATTAACATGGCAAGTATTTATGTCTCGTTTCCGCTGGCAGGCGTCACGTGGGCACTGTTTCTGTGTGAACGCATTCTGGCCGATATCCGACAGATCACCGGCGGCCGCCACGCTGTGGAGGGGTAGGAAGCCATGATGGATCCTGGTGAAGCCGCCCTGATTTTGTTCTCCGCGTTTGGTGTGCTGATCGCGCTGCGCGTTCCAGTGTCGTTTGCCTTGGGGCTGGCCTGCGTCCCCATGATGGTGTTAGACGACCGTTTAACGCCGATCCTGCTGATCAACGAGATGTGGAAGTCGTACAACTCTTTCATCTTGCTGGCGGTTCCCTTTTTCCTGCTGGCGGCCAATCTAATGAACGCGGCGGGGATCACGGAGCGGCTGGTTGCGCTGGCCCGTGCCTGGGTGGGCCATCTGCCGGGTGGGTTGGGGCATGTGAATGTGATGGTGAGCATGCTCTTTGCGGGGATCTCCGGGTCGTCCACGGCGGATGCGGCGGGGATCGGATCACTGATGATTCCCGCGATGAAAAAACAGGGCTACGATGCCAGTTTTTCCGTCGCGATTACAGCGTGTTCTTCGGTGATGGGTGTCATCATTCCCCCCAGTATCATGATGGTGGTGTGGGGCGGTTTGATGTCGGTTTCGATCGGTGGTCTGTTTATGGCAGGTGTGGTGCCAGGCGTGTTGATTGCGCTGCTGATGATGGGCACGGTGGGCGTCTATGCCAGGCGGCGGAGTTATCCGGTATATGAACGAGCGACGTTCCAGGAACGGGTGAGCGCGCTGAGAAATGCCAGCCTGGCGCTTGTCACCCCGGCGATTATTGTCGGGGGTATTGTCGGTGGGCTCTTCACACCGACGGAAGCTTCCGTGATTGCGGTGCTCTATTCCGCGGTACTGGGAGGGGTGATTTATGGCTCTGTCAAGCCGAGTCAATTCCCCAACGTACTGTATGAATCGGCACGGCTGGCCGCGATTTCTCTTTTCTGCATTGGTACGGCGTCTGCCTTTGGCTGGTTGTTGGCGTACTACCGGGTCCCCCAGGCGCTGGTAGATGTGATGGCCAGTTGGGGTACAGGTTTTATTGCTACGGGACTGTTGATTGCGGGTTCGTTTTTGTTTGTCGGCATGTTTATCGATGCCATTCCAGCCATCATCGTGTTGGGCACAGTACTACTGCCCCTGGCCGCCAAAGTGGATATGCACCCGATCCACTTTGCCATCATCGGCGTGATTTCGCTGGCGTTCGGTCTTGTCACGCCCCCGTATGGACTGTGCCTGCTGATTTCGTGTTCACTTGGTGAGGTGCCGGTGGTCCGTGTGTTGCGGGACGTGGCGATCATTCTGCTGCCGATGTTGATCTTGCTGCTGGTGGTGATTGTGTTCCCCGAATTCGTCCTCTTTCTTCCGCGCTGGCTCACGCCAAAATTTCTCTAAGCAGATTGGCCGCCAAGCTCGGTGACTTGCCATGGTATGCCAGGGAACCCAGAATAGCGGGGCCCCTGTTTTGCCCCCCTGCCCTGCTGCGGAGAACAAGCATATGTTTCGTCGATCGATGACCGCGTTGTTGGTGCTTTTGGTGACGGTGTCGGCGACGTCGTTTGCCGAGGAGCAAAAGGAGTTTATCAAGCCGGCGGAAGTTCGCGGTGTCTATCAATTGCAGGGCGAGTATGTCGGTGAGACGATTCCGCAAAGTGATGGCGAAAAGGCTGAGAAGATTGCGTCCCAACTCGTCGCCAGAGGTGGCAATGCATTCTATGCCGTCGTCTACAAGGGCGGACTTCCAGGTGCTGGTTGGAAACGCGGGGACGAGATGTTCACCGGCAGTGGAGTCGTCAAAGACGATATGACAGGGGTATTCACGACCGATGGTGGTAATCGTGTTGACGTTCAGTTCAAAGGTAAGAATGTCGTCGTACTGAAAGATGGCAAGGCGATTCGCAAATATACGAAAGTGACGCGTCAGAGTCCGACGCTCGGCAGGAAGCCACCCAGAAATGCGCTGGTCTTGTTCGACGGAACCGAAAAAGGGGCCCAGAACTTCAAGAATGGAAAGATCGTGCTGGGGAATCTACTGCAACACGATTGTGAATCGTTGGCCAAATTTGGTGACCATCAATTACATATCGAATTCCGCACGCCGTTTATGCCGTACGCGCGCGGGCAGGTACGCGGGAATAGCGGCATGTATATCCAGGGTCGGTATGAATGCCAGATTCTCGATTCGTTCGGTCTGGAAGGCAAGAATAACGAATGCGGTGGCATCTACTCGATCTCAGAGCCGATCGTCAACATGGCGTTGCCGCCGCTCAGCTGGCAGACGTACGACGTGGAGTTTACGGCGGCCCGTTACACAGCGGCCGGTGACAAGATCAAGAATGCACGTGTGACCATCCACCATAACGGCGTGGTGATCCACAAGGATCTGGAATTACCGAATGGGACTCCTGGTAAATACCCCGAAGGCCCAGGGAAAGGGCCGCTCTATCTGCAAGGCCACGGGAACCCGGTGGTGTTCAAGAATGTCTGGGCAATCGCCAGGTAGGTAATCAATCCTTAAGTGACAGCGAGTACGGTCGGCGGGCAGGTAGCACCGCACCTTCTGTCGTTTATGCCGCAGGGTGCGTATTGCTGGCAGACGTGACTCTGCTTGCGTGTTTCGCTTGTGCTCATCGCTACCAGCACGCCACGATTTTTTGAGTTTGGTCGGTTGCGCGCCGAGCAGCCCTGCGAAACAACCTTACGACTGGACTACACGCCTGATACAATGCAGAGATGATCTACTTGCAGCGAATTGTTGTGGCTTGTGGAGTGTTTTGCGGCTGTGGACTCTGCCTGGGCACAGCATTGCCTGCCGAGACATTCTGGTCCTTTCAGGCACTTCAGGCGGTTTCTGCCCCTCGTGTCATCGACAGCAGCTGGCCGCGTTCGCGGATCGATCGATTTGTGCTGGCGCGCCTGGAGAAAGAGGGCCTCACGCCGGTGCCGGGAGCCAGTCGGCGAACGTTGATTCGGCGAGTGACATTCGATCTGCTTGGCTTGCCACCCGCTCCAGCGTCGGTTGAGGCATTTGTGGGTGATCCTGCGCCGGACGCGTTTGGCCGTGTTGTCGATCGGTTATTGGCATCACCGCGTTACGGCGAGCGTTGGGGAAGACATTGGCTCGATGTAGCGCGTTATGGCGAGGAAGATACGCTTGGTGAGTTTCCGGTCCCCTACGAAAACGCCTGGCGTTATCGCGATTGGGTGGTTGACGCCTTCAACCAGGACCTGCCCTACAGCCTGTTTGTCCAGGCCCAGATCGCGGGTGACCTGTTAGCGGATCGAAGCGATTTGATTCCAGGCCTCGGGTTGTTTGGGATGGGGCCCTGGCAGTATGGGAATTCGATTCCCGCGGAAGCCAGAGCTGACGAGCGCGATGATCGAGTGGATGTTCTGACACGAGGGTTCTTGGGCCTGACGGTCGCTTGCGCGCGTTGCCACGACCACAAATACGATCCGATCACCATGGACGATTATTACTCGCTGGCCGGTGTGTTTCGAAACTCGGCGTATCGCGAATACCCTCTGATTTCGGCCAGTGATCTGGCAGCTTACGAAGAGAAGAAAACAAAACTTGATGAGCTGCAGTCTGAGCTCAATAAGATCCTCTCCAAGGAGAGTCGCAAGTTGTCAGAGCAGCTGGCGGCACAGACAGGCAGGTATCTGGTGGCGGCCTGGAAGGTTCTGGGGCCGGCAAAACGGGAGCTGACTGCGGTGGTCCGGGATGACCAGCTGGATCGAGAGCAACTAGAGAAATGGGTTCGCTATGTAAGCAGTCCTTACCGCGATCACCCTTACCTCCGTCCCTGGGACGAGTTGATGGCACGCGAGGGGACTGAGGAAGAAGCAGCCCAGGTCGCGAACGCGTTTCAAACACTGGTGATCTCGGTGATGGAAGAAAAGGAACGGATCCAGGAGGAGTTGCGTCTGGCATACGAGGCCCGTAGCAAAAAAATCAAGGAACGGGAGAAGGACAAGCCAAAGCCTGAGCCACGTCGTACGAAATTGCCTAACGAATACGTGGCGTTTGAGCCGGTTCCCAGAGATCCTGATGCGCAGCTTGAGCCCATTCCGGTACGACCTGTGCCCCGCGACCGGTACAACGTGTGGGCCGACCTCTTTGACATCAACGAAGCGCTGGAGGATTACCACATCAAGGAACGTCGGGTGCTGCTCTATGAAGATCGAGAGTTGGACCGGTTTCTTGAACAAGAAACCAGGGAGAAGGTGGAGGCCTTGCGGGCGGAAGTAGCGGCCCGCCGCGCCGAGTTCCCGAAACCCCGGGTATCCACTCGTTTTAACAAGAGCCCTGCTTATCCGTATGCCATGACGCTCACTGAACGGGATGAAATGGAGACGATACGCATACATCTGCGG
>CAZITS010000479.1:0-5019 GCA_964542185.1 uncultured Pirellulaceae bacterium | reverse complement strand
GCAGACATGTGCCCTCGGCAAGATCAAGAGCCAGCCCCCTGACCCTGCCACGCGCTGGCTGCCGCCACTCCTGTTACAGGTTCTGCCCACAGGCGTTTTGCACACACGCACCCCTTGAATTGGTGATGTTGCCTTGTAGGCTGGCTGGAAATCAAAATTCCGATCCGTCACGTCCTGCGCCGTTTGCCTGCGGGCGCAGGCGGTTTTGTCTGGTTGGTCTTCCCCAAGACAATAAACGTTGCTCTCGAGCAGCGGCTGCAAAAACAGGGGCTTGACTGATCCGCGGCGGGGTCACATGGAGGTGTCTTGAAATCTTGTTGGCCCCACCGATGATCGACACTTACAGACAGCGTCAGCTGCGAGCCGATGCCTGTTCCTTGCCTCTCTCCTGGCTACTGCTGGGGCTGGCCCTGGTCCCGCTGGCGGGACTTCACTCTGCCAGCGCCGATTCCCGCCCCAATATCATTCTCGTCCTCACCGACGATCAGGGGTACGGCGATCTGGGTGTTCACGGCAACGCACAAATCTCGACGCCACACCTCGACGCGTTCGCGCACGAGTCGCTCGAGATGACTCGCTTCTACGTCGAGCCCGTATGCTCGCCAACCCGGGCCAGCATCCTGACAGGACGCTATCACATGCGCACCGGCGTGCTCGCCACGTCGCGCGGCGGCGCGCGCATCTTCGGCGACGAAGAGACAATCGCTGAGGTTCTCGCCCAGAGCGGATACCGCACGGCCATCGCGGGCAAGTGGCATGTCGGCGACAATGCCCCGTCGCGCCCTCAGGATCAGGGATTTCAACAGGTCCTTGTGCATCGGTCTGGTGGCATCGGGCAGATACCCGATCGTGATGCGACGTACTTCAAACCCGTGCTCTGGCGCAACGGCCGACGCGAGGTTGCCGACGGCTATTGCACGGATCTCTTCTTCGATGCCGCCATCGACTTCATCAAGCAGAACCGCGCTCACCCGTTCTTCCTCTACCTGCCCACCAACGTGCCGCACACACCGATCTCGATCGCGCAGCAGTACTGGAAACCGTTCGCCGACGCAGGAGTTCCTGAGCAGACCGCGAAGCTCTACGGCATGATGAAGAACCTCGATGAAAATTTCGGGCGCCTGACGAAAACGCTCGAGGAAACTGGACTGGCGCGCAACAGCGTCGTGATTTTCATGTCTGATAACGGGCCGACCTCGGGCCGATTCAACTCCAACCTGCGCGGCGCGAAGGGCAGCGTTTACGAGGGGGGCATTCGCGTCCCCTTTCTGGTGCGCTGGCCACAGCGCATCGCGCCGGGTTCGCGCGTCGACCGCCTCGCTGCACACATCGACCTGCTGCCGACGCTTGCCAGTGCGGCAGGAGCGCGGCTCAGCACACCTGGGCGACTCGACGGCGTCAATCTGCTGAAACTCTGGACCGGTGAGATCCGACCCGAGGCCTGGCCGGCACGAAATATCTACATACAGACAGTCAAGCGGATCGTCCAGAACCGCTACCTCAACGCTGCCGTCATCACCCAGCGCTACAAGTGGGTATCGTATGCGGGAATCGGCCAGGTCGACGAGTTTGACCGCTCGAAGATCGAGCTCTACGACGTCACCAGTGATCCCGCAGAGTCCCAGAACCTGGCAGCGCGTTTTCCGGACGTGCTGCACGGGCTCTCGGTGCAATACGAGGCCTGGTTCGATGAGATGAAACGCGATCGCAACTTTGCGATTGGTCCGATCGACCTCGGTAGCGCCCGGGAGAATCCGTGCTATCTCTGTCGCTACCAGGACGGCCAGAATTTGACAGGTCAATCGCAGACCGATGGCTGGCAAGTGCGCGTGCGGCGGGCCGGCCGCTATCGCCTGACGCTCCAGTGGCCCGACCACGATGGCGGAGCTCTGGTCGTGGCCTGGCGTGGAAAACAGTCACGCCACACACTGGGCAAGAACGAGCGCAGCGCAATCGTCGAGCTCGACGCTGGCAAAGGCTTGCTTGATATCGGCTTTCAAACACAAGCAGGTCAGCGCATTCGCCAGCCCTGGGACGACAAGACGGAGCAGGGTGACGTGTCGGTCGAACGTGTCGACTAACCCGGACAAATACTGTCCGCTTCCCCCAGTGGACCCGGTACCGTTGGTCGGGCCGACGCGCCAGCCGCTATATTAGTGGTGCTGGATACGTTCATCGAAGCCACTGCACTGGGAACGTCTGCTGGAGTTGTCAGGCGTTTGCCACGGCAAACCAAGGGCCAATCCAGAGACCACTCGCCAGGACAAACGGAATATGAAATGCTGTGTCTCCGCCACCAGGATTTGCTTTCTGGTGACGACCCCCGCGCCCCACAAACCCCCGACGTCAGCGCGGGTATACCCTGCCAAGACCAAGTCAGTTCACCTCTACCTGAGCACCCCATATGCCACATTCATCCACACTAATGCTTGTACTCTGGCTCGCGCTCCCCGGTCTCGTCAGCGCGGACGTTCCGTGGTCGCGTTTTCGCGGGCTCAATGGAAATGGGATCAGCGACGCCAACACCGTCCCCATCTCCTGGAAACAATCCGATTTCAAGTGGAAAACCAGGCTCCCCGGCTCCGGGCATTCGTCGCCGGTGATTTGGGGCGCGCGGCTGTTCGTCACTTGTTCTGAAAAGAAAACCGGCAGCCGGACGTTGGTCTGCCTCAACCCGCACGACGGCAAGCTGCTCTGGCAACGCGACTTCGCCGCCAAGACGCACTCGCAACACCAGTACAACAACTACGCGTCGTGTTCACCCGTAGTGGACGCCGAACGCGTGTACGTGCTGTGGGCCACGCCCGAGCAAGTTACATTGCTGGCCGTCAATCATCAGGGCCACGAGATCTGGCGACGTGATCTGGGACCCTTCAAGAGTATGCACGGTATCGGCACGTCGCCAATTGTGGTGGGCGAGATGGTCGTGTTGTCCAACGACCAGGCTGGCAAGGCGTCACTGATCGCCCTCGATCGTCGCACCGGCAAAACGCGCTGGAAGATCGACCGCAACAGCGGCCTCACACCGGCCTCAACGCCGTGTCTGCATGACGACGGCCGCGGCCCACGGCTGATCTTTACCAGCACCTCCCACGGTATCACGGCCGTCGATCCGACCGATGGCCGGGTCGACTGGCAGTTAGAAAAGGTGTTTCTCGACCGCTGCGTCGGCTCGCCGATCTCAGCGGGCGGCCTGGTGATCGCGTCATTTGGTTTCGGTACCAAAGGGACGCGCATGGTCGGCGTGCGTGCGCATCCCAACAAGCCTGAGCCGGACATCGTAATTGATCTGAAGCAGACGGTACCGTTGACCTGCACGCCACTTGCCTATCAAGGCCGGCTGTATTGCCTCACGGACGACGGACGCGTCACCTGCCTGCGGCTGACGAATGGCGAGTTACTTTGGCGCAACAAACTGCCGAGCCGATTTTTCGGATCGCCGATTTGCGTGAACGGGCGGATTTATGTGATGTCAATGGACGGTGAGGCGTTCGTGCTGGCAACCGGCGACAAATTCGAACTGCTGGCGCGCAATCCGCTCGGCGAGCTGAGTTACGCTACACCTGCCGTCGGGTTCGGCCGGTTGTACATGCGCACCCAGGAACATGTGATTTGTATTGGCGGCAAATAAGATGCGCTGACTTCACCACCGAACCATACCACTTTCACATCAACAGCGTAAAAGAATTTCCCCGCGCGGGCGCGGGCACCGCTGAGTGTGAAAACAACAGCCGGATTTTACGCGAGGTCCGCGGCCTGGCTTCGAGGCACCTGGTGGTTCTGAACCGTTACGATATTCCCCGCCATGAAATACTGGTAGAAACCGAATGTCATTAGGAAGACCGCCAGGGCTGACAAAAGGTGAAGCGCACCACGGCTGTTTTTGGTGTATAGCACGACGATGACAAATACGAGTTGTAGCAGACCAACCACAGACAGGACCCAAGCGCAGATAATGAAGCAAGGCAGGAAACCAGGTATGCCTAATCCCATGTCACCATGAAAACAAATCTGGACGACAGACGTATAGAGAAAAAACACCATCATGCATAAGAGAGTTGGCCAGAAGATGACGATGGTCGCGCCCCACTCTGGCAGATCGTCCGACATCTGTTGTTTCGCTTTGGCTGCCTCCTCCTGTGGAGGTCGATAGGGGTCAAGCACCGGACCAGCTTCCAGAGGATTCAAGAACACGCGCCTACATGCGGGATAACCTCGGATGGAAAAAGCAGGAATGGCCTGCGGCCGCATCCAGTCTGTCCTGTAGGTATCGTACAACCCCGCGCACACAGCCACCCACAACCAACATCCCAGTACTGGGAGCCCATCACGTTTGCCTGCATCCGCAATAAGCCTGTGACGTAGAATGCTGTGAAAAAGTAGACCTTCGATCTGACTCGCGCATCCGGGCACTGACCCCATCGTCCTGCCTGCCGCGGGCGCCGGTCCGGTTACCGCCACACGCCACCACGCCACCCTCTATATTGGTGACGTCTGGACGCGCCCATCACAGGGGCCGCACAGCAAACGTTTACTGCGTCTGCGACCGGTGATGGCAGTCGATGGGCGGTGAAGATATCGAGCAATCGCCCGGAAGCGTTTGGAACTGATGTGGCAGGAAAAGTAACAGACGCACCGCGCAAATCATCGTCGTCCCGTCATAATGGGACAAGGATCACAATCATGAAACGTCTGATGAAGTGTATTATCGCAATCGCGATCCTGCTGAGCCTGAGCGTTGTTGCAGGCGAAGAGGTTGCAGGCGAAGAGAAATCGCAGGCCCAAGAGACCACGTCTGCCGACTTGCTCGAGACTGTCGTACCGCGGAAAAGCGGTCAACATGTCATTGCCGATTTTGAAGGCAGGAATCCCGTCGCCACGAACAATACGACGCACAAGGCAAGCGTCACTGTGGTCAACGACGCCCCCGAGAATGGCGACAGGCAGGCGGCGAAAACGGTGGTGGACGCCAAGGCCGGCGCAGCTGGCTATTTTGGCACGGGATTTCCGATTCCGAAG
>CAZITS010000478.1:0-5023 GCA_964542185.1 uncultured Pirellulaceae bacterium | reverse complement strand
GTCCTGATTCCCGTCCTGATTCCCGTCCTGATTCCCGTCCTGATTCCCGTCCTGATTCCCGTCCTGCACAGCAACCCGTGTCGGACGATCCGGCAGAAAAGACAAAACGGCCAGATACCTCTACGGTCCCCTCAGAGTCGCCGGCCGTCGTCAATACTGCGGTCTTTGGTGGCCTGACCAGCAAAGGAAAAGAGCAGGCAGAGCTGTTCCACAATCGCCTCGCGAAACGGGCCCGTCACCTGCGTCGCTGGCCGGGAAAACGGGGCATTACTTGCTTCCGGATCTACGACCGTGACATCCCGGAGATCCCGCTGACCGTCGACCGCTATGAAGACTATCTGCACCTCGTCGAGTTCGAACGTCCCCACGACCGCAGCCGCGCCGAACATGCCGATTGGCTCGATTTAATGCTGCACACTGCGGCCACTACTTTGGGAGTCACAAGGCAACATGTGTTCCTGAAACGCAAACAACCGCAACGCGGCAAGTCCCAACACCCGCGACTCGACAACCAACGGCATGAAATCACGGTGCGCGAGGGGGGACTGCAATTCCTGGTCAATCTCTCCGACTATATCGACACAGGTCTATTTCTCGATCACCGAACCACGCGGTCGCTGGTGCAGCAGGCGGCTACAGGAACACGGTTTTTGAACTTGTTCGGTTACACGGGTGCTTTCACGGTGTACGCCGCCCATGGTGGCGCTGCCACCACGACTACCGTCGACCTCTCACCGACCTACCTGGACTGGTCGCGGAGGAATCTCAAGCTCAATGGATTCGCAGCACCAGAACACAATCTGGTGCGCGCCGATGCGTTGGATTACATTCGCGGGTTACACCCGGTGCCCAGCTTCGACCTCGCCGTGGTCGACCCACCCACCTTCTCCAACAGCAAACGCACCGAATCGGATTGGTCGATTCAACGAAACTACGCAGAGCTGCTCAACGGGGTGCTGCGGGTCATGCAGCCCGGCAGCACCGTCTTCTTCTCCACGAATTTTCGTCGCTTCAAATTCGACCTGGAGAGCATCGCACCAGCCCAGACCATCGAGATCAGTAAACAGACGGTCCCCGAAGACTACCGCAACCGGCGCATTCATCGCTGCTGGAAAATTACCGTTCCCGAGGAACCGGCCAGTCACTCGTAAAGCAATTGGCGCTCTGCAGCAAGTCACTTGTCTCAAGTACCAGGTCGGTCCATCGAGAACGTCCCTTGGAACTTGCTCGAGGTGTAGGTGGATTCGAAGTGACCGTCGCGTACCGTGGCATCGTATTCGAAGGTTCCGTAGCGGCGACTGACAAAGGTTGACCCACGTAGTCGAATACTGCCATCCTCTTGCTCTTCTGCGTCCAAGACAACCGTATATCGAAACGGCAAGACCAGGAAAAAACGGCCGCGAAAAACGACCTGGTACTGGCTGTCGTTGAGCGCGGTAAATCGGCCTCGCAGCGGACCGGTATGTCGGTTGTTGCTATTGGACCAGGTCCCCTTCCAGGCACCACTCAGGTCCTCTGCCGACGCTGTAGAGTACCAGGCCGCAGAAATCATGAAGAAAACAACCATTACCAGCAAACGCATCCTCTTCATCGCGGAATCTCCCTGGTTCGTCTACAGACGGCACGGATCGGACCTCGTACACTGAGATCAACTGCGACCGGTACCGCGAGAATCCCAAAATCCACAACCGGTATACCAAATATGTGTATTCCTGGCATCTTCAGAAGCAGTCGCGCGCCTGCGCCGCCGACTCCTGGTTGCCAGATCTGTCTGCTCTCCCCGCAGCATAGCAGGGCCTCCAGACTGCTGTCGCAGTAAACTGCTAACGGACGGGCGGTTCGTGAGGAAAGTCACATTGCGCGCTTTCACGGGCCATCTGTTGCCAATGATGCTGCGGTTGCCAGCCGAGCATCGATTTCAACTTGGCGCAATCAATCAACCCGTTGCGGTCTTCCAGGACGCCACGTACATCCCTGATCTGGGGCAAATGTTCGGCGAGCAATTGTGCCGTGGGAACATCGACGCACACATCGTCGGCCGCCACATTAAATACCTCACAACCTGACAAATCGGATTCGATCCAGGCCAGGCAAGCGGAAGCCACGTCGCGGGCATCGACATAGGACCAGAGCGCATCCACAGCCGCATCAGGATCTCCGGTAAACCGGCGAAACCGCCACTCGTAAGACTGTTCGTAAACGATCCGCTGCGGTCGCAGCGCAGCGATGGCAATCCCGTACCAACGCGCGTAGTGGGCAGCCAGCGTTTCCAGGTTTTGCTTGGCCGCCCCGTAAATACTATCCGGCTGCGCCGGGCTGTTCTCATCAACAGGCAGGTAAGGAACACGCATCAAGTCCCCATAAATCTCTGGACTACTCGCCAGCACCAAACGCCGGATTCCCAACCGCGCGGCGGCTTGGAGAACATGAAACCCACCCAAGGCAAGATTTTCGTACGCCGTGTGCCAACTGGTCCACCCATCGGTCGGTAGACTCCCGAAATGGACAATCGCATCAGCACCTGCACAAATCTCGTACAGGCTCGCCCCGTCCCGTAGATCCACCTGTCGGTAGCCGGTTTCCCAAATCGCGCAGGGCTTTAGATCGAGCCCTAACACATCCCAGCCCGCAGCAGCGAACGCAGAGACAATCGACGGTCCCGTCCCTCCCTTCGCTCCCGTTACGATCACACGTCCCATCGAACACGCACTCCCTGTCAAGAAACCTCGCTGCGCAACTGTTTTGCCGCCAGCCCCAGGCATTTCAGTTTTTCATACGCTTCATCGAGCGGCACGTCGTGGTCCTTGCCAGGCGCAAACCCGCAATCAGGATTCAGTGTCAGCCGCTCGGGCGCCACATGTTCCAGCGCACCGTGGACGCGCTGGACAATCTGTTCTGATGACTCAATCTCCGGAAAGCGAACATCCACGCACCCCAGGCCAATCAAGCACGATGCGGGCAGCTCGCTCAGGATCGCCACGTCGCCCGCGACCGGAATGCTGAATTCCAGCATCAGCTGGTCGACTTGCAGTTGCTGGATATAGGGCAGAATCGCTTCGTACCCACCGGCCGCTCCCCAACCGCGTCTGCCCCAGTTACGACGACAGAGATGGACCGCCAGCCGCACACCAGAGATACCCGCCACGATGGCGTTGATCCACTCGACTGCGCGGGCCATTTCGGCTTCTGGATCTGCAAAGCGGGCGCGGACCTGCGGATCGACAAGAACGCAAAGGTGCGGCTCATCCAATTGGATCACGTCGACACCCATATCCCGGATCGCCAATAATTCAGCACGCAGCGGATCGATTAGCGCCTCGCAAAATTGTTCCCTGCGTGGATACGCCTGCTCCGAAACACCGGGAACCCACATCCGCTGCCCGATCAAGTAAGGCGACGGAAGACACGCTTTCACTCGACCCTGGGCTGCCGCTTTGAGGAATTGCGCCTCGCGGGCCACGATGCCGGGATTCCAGACTTCAACGGGGCGCATCACCACCTGGTGGTAACCAAATTCTTCCCGTTCCATCCACTCAAACCCTGAGAGCAGCTCGGCAATCACGTCGACGTACGTTTCCCGGCGCCATTCACCATCAGAGACAATATCAATACCCGCTTGTTCCTGAAGGCGGACACAGTAGCGGACCGCGTCGTCCATCCGCTGTTGCCACTCCGGGGAAGTCGCACCAGCAGTACGCGAACCGGCGGCAAACAAGTCCTTCACGAACGGCGGCCGGGGCATGCTGCCGATCACCGTCGTGGGAAAAAGAGGGGACGCCGTCACCATGATCTTCCTGCTCCCTGCGAATCAGAACCTTATCAACGATTACCGTATCATCAGCGATTACCGTATCAACGCCTCTTGCTAAGCGCAATGGTAGAGGGCCGCGCGGTGATTCGCCAGTCGCAACATGTGCCGCAGCGCAGACGGCGGAAGCGTCGATCTGCAACACCGAGCAAAACGTATCCTACCTATTTTCACATCTGATTTTTCGCGTTTTTTTTTCTCTACTGGCAGAAGTCATTTGACGCGCTGATAATTGTCGCTACGTTGCAACCTGCGATGCTTGCATCGATCGAGAAGGACCTGACACTGCACGCCCGGGAACAAATAGAAAACGGAATCTGTCTATGTCATCGAGCATTTCACAAAACGCGGCGCAAGGCCATACACTGGACGATCAAGACCTCAAGATGGCCGAAAACCTGGCCCAGGAGTACAGTCGGCTGACAACAGAGTTGTCCAAGGTCATCGTCGGTCAGGACGAAGTCCTGAAACAGGTCTTGCTGGCCCTCTTTTGTCGCGGCCATTGCCTTTTGGAAGGGGTTCCTGGACTGGCAAAAACATTGATGATCTCCAGCATTGCCGAGTTGCTTTCACTGGAATTCAGTCGCGTTCAGTTCACGCCAGACCTCATGCCTTCAGACATTACGGGCACGGAAATTCTCGAGGAAGAGGAGGGAACTGGTCGTCGTCGCATGCGTTTTGTCAAAGGTCCTATCTTCGGCAACATTCTCCTGGGTGACGAAATCAACCGGACACCGCCTAAAACCCAGGCGGCCCTGCTGCAAGCGATGCAGGAATACAAAGTCACCACCGCAGGCACGGATTACCCGCTCGATCAGCCGTTCATCGTACTGGGCACACAAAACCCGATTGAACAAGAAGGTACCTACCCCCTCCCCGAAGCCCAGCTCGATCGCTTCATGTTTCGGATCCATGTCGATTATCCGAATTTTGAACAGGAATTGCAGATCGCGGAAATCACGACGGCTGACGGTTTTCCCGAACTCACTTCGATCCTCGACCGGGACGACATCCTGCTGTTGCAACGGATTGTCCGCAAAGTGCTGATCGGACGTTCGGTATCGGCGTTTGCAGTTCGCCTCGTACGGGCGACCAGACCCCTGTCAGAAGATGCCCCCGACTTCGTCAAGAAATATCTCACCTGGGGTGCCGGCCCGCGAGCCTGCCAGGCAATCCTGCTAGGCGCGAAAGCGCACGCCCTGTTAGACGGTCGGA
>CAZITS010000477.1:0-5036 GCA_964542185.1 uncultured Pirellulaceae bacterium | reverse complement strand
ACCGGCGTGATTGGTGTGGTCGCCCTGGCAGCGGCAATCGCCGGCTATCTGGCAAAACCGGCCAACCTCCTGGTACGTGCTTTATTAGTCGCGGCAGCCGGCGGCCTGCTCTTTCCCAGCAGCTCAGACAATGGCTTCTGGATCAATATCGGCGGGGGTGGGCTGTTCGTGGTGGCGCTGGCACTCAACGTCATGCTGGTGCCGCGTTCCCCAGATTCGGCGCCTGCGGCAGCGGCCGAATAAGCCAACCGGCGGGCAACTCGCGATACTCACTGCCGTCACCTGCGAAACATCGCACTAGCATCCAGCCGACGAGCGGATCGCACCAGCGGTGTCTCAGGATCGGGCCACACCCTTGCCGACGTACTTGGGATCAATCTCCTCAAGCACCACCGCCAGGTTCTCTACCGTCGTTTCGAGTTGCTCGTCGGAGTGCAGTGCATTGACAAAGAACCGCAGTCGAGCACCGGCTTCGTTAACCGCCGGATGCATGATCGGTTGCACACTGATTCCCCGTTCATGCATCATCCGCGACGCCCGGACGGCATGCAGGGAGTTACCCAGAATGACCGGAATGATCGGGGTATCCTGACTATCACCCGTATTGAATTTATGTTGGCGGCTGAGCTGCAGGAAATAAGAGGCACGGGCCTGCAACGTGGCGACCTGTTCCGGATTGTCTCTTAATTTTTTGAACACCGTCAACGCCGCGGCGGAACTCGCAGGACACAGTCCTAACGTAAAAATCACGCCCGGTGATGTGTGTTTCATATAGCGAATAATGGGCTCACGGCCTGCCACATAGCCGCCCGAAGACCCAAAGGCCTTGCTCAGCGTTCCCATCCAGATGTCAACGTCGGCTGGCTGGACGTCAAAAAACTCGCCCATCCCACGACCGGTCATGCCCATCGTGCCAATGGAGTGCGCCTCATCGACCAGCAACAGTGCCTGGTGCCGCTGTTTCACTTCGATAAATGCTGGCAGATTGGCGTAGTCGCCATCCATACTGTAAACACCCTCGATGATCACCAGCACCTTGCGATACTGATGGCGCACTTCGCCAAGAATATCATCCAACGCTTGCCAGTCATTGTGCGGGAAGGGACGACGCCGAGCGCCCGAAAGAAGCGCACCCGTGATAATACTGTTGTGCACCAGATCGTCGTGAATAATTAAATCACCAGCGCCCATCAGGTGACCAATCACCGTTGTATTGGTCGAGTGCCCACTGGTAAACGTAATCGAATCTTCACAACCGATAAACTGGCAGATCTCCTGCTCCAGCTCTGTGTGAATCGGTCGCGTCCCGGAGACCAGACGACTCGCGGAAACACTCGTACCGTAAAGGTCGAGCGCCGCTTTGGCGGCCTCGGTCACGTCGGGATCACCCGACATCCCGAGGTAATTGTTGCCGGAATAATTGATGAATTCACGATCGCCGATGCGCGTCAAATTGTTACTGATCGACTCGTGCACCGTAAAGAAGGGATTTCCCTCTCCGGCATCCGCCAGCATCTTCAGGGTTTTGTCGAACTGGACGAGTTCCGGAATCTTGTCAAAGTCGTAATACTCGCCGACTACCGACTCGCCGTTCTTCTCAGAGTCCGACAGTTGTTCCTTGATGGCGCCAGCGATTTCTTTACATGTCTCTAACTCAATCAGTACCACTTCAGGAATTCGAATACCAAACTCTGCTTCGACACGGGCCACCACATCCAGCCGTTCCAGCGAATCGAGTCCGAGTCCGATGATATTCGTGTCAGCCGTCAAGTCCTTCGCCCGTTCCCGAGCGGTTTCCTTGACCTGCGCCATAACAATTTGTTCGATTTCGGAAACGGAAGGCTTAGTCATTTCAGGCAATGCCTTACAGAGGTGAAAGTCAGCAGGTACCACGCACGCGTTTTGAACCGTTGTCGTCGATCCAGCTGCGCTGGAAAATAGTAGCCCCTGCAGGGCAGCGGCTACCATAACGGCCTTACGATTGGCACCGCTGCGGTAGTCAGAATTTCATGAGAAACCCAACTATCGAGACTATGATGAAACGGCCCGGTTGACTAGCCCTGTTTTTTGTGGAAACCAGGGGATCCGCCGGAAAGCTGGTGGCGAAGCTGAGCTCCCTGGCTCACTTCGCAGTCTCACCACGGGAGACAATGAACTCCTGTCCCATCCACTTTTGCAGTGGAGGTGGAACGCGCACACTGCCATCTGCTTGCTGGTGATTTTCTAGAATCGCCAGCACGGCGCGACTGAGTGCCAAAGCGGTTCCGTTGAGAGTATGCACAAAACGCGTACCTTTCTGGTCCTGCGATTTGTAACGAATATGCAGACGGCGCGACTGGTAGTCCGTGCAATTGGAGGTACTCGTTACCTCACCCCAGTCCCCAGCTTCACCGCGACCAGGCATCCAGGCTTCCAGATCAAATTTCCGGTAGGCCGGGCCACCCAGGTCACCCGTCGCCGTATCAACAACTCTGAAAGGTATTTCCAGTTCGTCAAAAATGCGACACTCCAGCGCGCAGAGTTCATCCAGCAAGGCATCGCTCGTTTCTGGCAATGAGAAAGCAAACATCTCGACCTTCGTGAATTGATGCACCCGATAGAGACCGCGCGTGGCACGGCCGTGCGCGCCGGCTTCGGTCCGAAAACAGTGACTGATACCGCATAACCGAAGCGGCATATCCTCGGCTTTGAGTGTTTGCTCGGCGTACATACCGGCCAGCGTAATTTCAGCTGTCGCCACCAGACTCAAAGGGCTGTCGGCGATGCTGTAAATTTGTGTCTCGGGCCCACGCGGAATAAAGCCAACACCTTCAACAATTTCGTCACGGCAAAGGTCCGGTGTTACCAATGGGGTGAACCCTTCCTGGACCAGTAGATCAATTGCATACTGCTGCAGCGCCAACTCCAACCGAACCGCATCGCCACGCAGAAAATAGAAACCGTGTCCGGTGGTCCGACTACCTGCCTCAAAATCAAATAACCCTAATCGACTCCCGATATCGACGTGATCGAGCGGCTCGAAATCAAACTCCCGCGGCGCGTGTGCTCCACGGCGCAACTCGAGGTTGTCTTTGTCGGTCTTGCCGACGGGGGCAGCGGGGTGCGTCATATTGGGAATCCCTTTCTGAATCTCCAATATCTCGGCTTCACAACGATCGTGCTCCCGCTGCAATTCCTCCTTCTGCTCGCGCAACTTCCTGCCTTCCGCCTTGCGAGATTCGCGTTCAGCGGGATCTTTCGCCTGGCCAATCGATTTGGACACCTCATTGGCGAGCCGGTTCAGCTCTTGGACACGTTGCTGTAATTCTCGTCGCGCGGTTTCCTGCTCGACAAGGCTGGCAACATCGATTTCTACCCCGCGATCGACACAGTTCTGTGCGACAGCGTCCACATTCTCAACCACGAACTTGCGGTCCAGCATTTACCAACCCGTATGTACCAGAGAAAAAGAAAAGGGGCAGTGATGGGACACCGGTTCACCGATTCGCATCCGTCACCAGGCCCGGCGACTATCATGAAACTCCAACAACCGGCTTATTCGCTCGACTCTACGCGACTCAACTCGCGCCACAGGTAAGCACTGGCCTTGATGCCCCGGTGGAAATCAGCAAGGCAGAATTTTTCATTGGGGCTATGTGTATTGTCATCATCCAAGCCCCAGCCCAACAACAGCGGATCGGCGTTGAGCGCCTCCTTGAAATCGGTCACGATCGGAATCGAGCCACCCGTACGAATGAACACGGGCGAACGTCCAAAACCATGTTCGATCGCCTTGGCAGCCGCCTCCATGTAAGGACTCTCGAGAGAGACCACCACTCCGGGCGCACCGTGCATATCGACCAGTTCCATCGTGACACCAGGTGGGCACAGTTCTTCCAGCATTTCCCGCAGTGCTGCGGTTAATTTCTGGGGATCCTGATCGGGCACCAGACGAAAACTGAATTTGGCGCTGGCACGACAGGGGAGCACGGTCTTGCTCCCCTCCCCCTGATAACCGCCCCAGATTCCGTTGACATCACATGTCGGTCGGGCCCAACGTCGCTCCAAAGTAGAAAACCCGGCTTCCCCAGTCAGTGCGGAAACACCGATTTGTTCGCAGAAAGCCTCCTCGCTAAAGGCCAGTGTCGCAAACATGTTTCTTTCACGATCGGTCAACGGGATGACATCGTCATAAAATCCGGGGACCTGGATTCGTCCAAAATCGTCAACCAGTGCACCCAGCATCCGCGCCAACGCGTTGGCAGGATTCGTAACGGCCCCACCAAAACTGCCCGAATGCAAATCTTGCTGGGGACCGGTGACGTGCAGTTCATAGTAGGCGATTCCTTTCAGTCCATAGGTGATCGCCGGCTGTCCGGGTCCGAACTGGGAAGTATCGCTGACGACCACGACATCTGCCGCCAGGCGTTCCTGGGATTTGGGATCTTTCAGAAAGGCGTGCAGATTCTCACTGCCGCACTCTTCTTCACCCTCGATTATGAATTTGACCTGAAGCGGCAGCTGCTCCTCCCCCTCCACCCACGCCTGCACGCTTTTGACGTGGGTCAGCATTTGACCCTTGTCATCGGTCGCGCCTCGCGCGTAGAGGTTTCCATCGCGCCGCTGGGGTTCAAAAGGAGGAGATTTCCATTCATCGAGCGGATCGGGAGGTTGGACATCATAGTGCCCGTAAACCAGCGCAGTCGGCGCGCCTTCGATGGGCGGGGACTCCGCATAAATAATCGGATGCCCATCCGTTTCGATGATTTCACTCTCCAACCCTAAAGCCAGAAATTGACTGTGCATCCATTCGCCAGCGCGACGTACTTCCGGCGCGTACTCAGCATCTGTGCTAATACTCGGAATCCGTAGCAACTCACACAGGTCTTCTTCAAACCGATCGCGATTCGCTTCCAGATACTCTTCAAGATGGCTCATGAGGCTCTCGATTTAACATACGGATGCGCCTTTCAGTGGAACCTCTTTCCCACAGCGCCGACGGTACAATATAATGTTTCGCTATAGCGGCGACTATTCGGGGTTCGGCTTTCCCCAGC
>CAZITS010000476.1:0-5036 GCA_964542185.1 uncultured Pirellulaceae bacterium | reverse complement strand
GTTTGATTGGCTTCTCGATCCGCGCCCTGCGATGCGGGTCTCTCCGTCAGCGCTGCCTCACCGCGCGACTCTTCCACGGCGGACTTGTCGAGGTTAGCTTCACCCAGTACCCCATCAGCAGGTATACCACCCCCCAAGCCGCCCATACCTCCGCCGCCACCTCCAGCCATACCGCCACCCCGTATGCCGGGCGGCGCAGCAGAGCTGCTGGGAGCAGCGCGTTCCAGTGCGAGAAAATCCTCATCCGTCGTCTCAAATTCAGCCAACGCATCGGCGGGTTCGCTACCGGCGAAGGCGCTGACAGACGGTGTGGCTGAGAAACCAACAGTGTCAACAAAACCCGCAAATCCGCTGAGCCAGCGAGAAATTGCCAGCGGGCGCGTGTCAAACTGCTCGCTGAACACAGAACCGTTTTCACCAACAACGCGGTACCCTGTCGGTAACTCTAAATGCCAGACCAGGTTCGCCAATGGAACCTCTCGTCCTGTTTGGCCATTGTCATTCCGCAAGAACAGCTGAGGAGGCTGAGTCACGAGTTGACCATAGCTACCAATCTGTCCCGCAGCCGGCGTCTCATAAACGATCTGGAGATCACTAAATTCGGTCCGATCATAGCCCGCCAGGCTAATCAGAAGACTGTCACCTTCACGCTGAGGCTTCGTCGACTCCCCTGCCAACAAAATCGACCAGAGCCTGGCACGTGGCGGTAAACGGATCTCCAGGAAAGGAGACTTGGTGCGCAACTGGTACCTCGCACCCGTTTGGCTGAGTCCACTTGCCGCGACCACAGTAACCAGTTCCGCGCGTTCAACAATCGCCGCCGGCAGTCGGTAACCGATCCGTCTGGCAACATTAACCTGGACAACCCCAGGTTGTCCAAGGAACGCATAAGATCCCAACAGTCGTCGCCCCACAACATAGTCCGCCCCGGCCAACTCGCCGATGTCAACTTTACGGGCTGTGCCGGCGCTGACTTCGATATCCAGTTCGTTGTGTCCCTCGACCGCGACGATGGCCGTCTGATATTGCACGCCTTCTGCAGCCACTAAAGGCAGATCAAAATCCTGGGGTTCTGCCGCGGGCAAACGCTCCTGCAAATCGACTTCCAGGCGTACCGATTCTGATCGCGAACGCGCCAACAGGGCAGTCCAAATTCGCACATCATCCTGTTCTCGACTGGCCAGCTCTTTGACAACCACGTCGCCTAATCCACGAACCGAAATGCTGCGAGGCGTGGTTCGTGGCAAACGAAACGAAACCTGGCGGGTACGCGCCTGGCGAATGTCGTAAACGATCTCATAGTGCGCTTTTAAACCGGCAGGTTGTACCTTGATAAAGGAATAAGTCCTCGCCGAAATCTTGGGAGCAATGCGTTCCAACTGCAAATCAACACGATAGGCTCGATCTTCAAACCGATACACCAGGTCACTGGTCTCAGCTACCAGCGCGTAACGCGACTGCTCACCATCGTCCACAGGAATGACGCCTTCCAACAACTCGGTCCGAACCTGTAAATCGTCCTGGGCATCAATTGCAATGACCCCGGAGCGGCGCGTGGCACCTTCCACGGAAAACACTGGAAACCCGGTCTGCATACGCTGCCAATTGCCCAACCACTGGGGAGGCGTACTGACGGCCTGAAAATGAATTTCCGCCTGCTCACCGGGAGGTACTCCCTGCGGCAAACGTACGCGCACGAGAGATCCGACCTCGCTGCGGACAACGTCAAAGGAAACCTGCTCAAATTGTGGTTCCTTGTCTGCCAATGCACTGGCACTAGTAACGCTCGTAACATGCCACCCCTGCGGAGCCAGAAAACGCAGCTCAAATAGTTTCTCACGTTCCGGAAAAAGTCGAAATCTGCCACGCATCGTCTGTCGCGGTTCCGTTAGCGTCAGACGCATATCAGACTGGACATACAACGCGGCGGGAGGCTTGTGGAAACTGGCTCGCAATTGGTAATTGGCCTGCGGGGAATAATAGGTAGCAACACTGCGCACCTGGGGTGCACCGGGCTCGACACGAAACACGCTTTCAGGAATTGCGGCGGTCAGGACATCATTGTCCAAAGGCAACAGAGACTCGTGCTCCAGTGACTGCATGCTCAATCGGTCTTCCAACAGCAAACCGACGACGGCAACCTGTCCCACCGTGTCAAGTGGAAGAAGACGTGGAAACTTCCATTCGCTAAGCTGACTCGGTGTCTTGATCGCCGAAATATTGACCACCACCGTCTCTCGCGATGGTTCTCGCAAAGTAACTCGCAAGATACGACGTGGCCCAACCTCTTCCAACACGTAGCGTGCCAGTAATGGCGTCGCCACGGAAGTCACCTCAAATCCCTGGGGAATGACAAAACGGAATTCCGCGGCGGCACCGTGTAACAGCCCTAGAGAAACCGTGGCGTGCAAACGCTCATACGCTTCGGTAATTTCATCCACGAGTACGCTACGGGCCACTACCGCACTGCGTTCACGCAAGCGACGATTACTGAGCGACAAGGAAAGTTGTGTCGGACCCGCAGGCGGCAGGATATCAAAGCGCGTCATGCCATCCTGCACGTCAAAGTGCCGGCGAATTACCTCCGCCCCCTCCTTAATCGTGACATCGCCCGGTACGGCAAGCGAAAAATGCGTCGATGACGGAGTCGGCAACTGGAAATTCAGGGATTGTCGATCGACAGCGGAAACGATCGGAATGAGCAGTTCCAAGGTCAACTCATAACGCCCGCGCCCTTCAAGCACCAAAAGTGGCTGTCCCCCATCCCCTTTGGCTAGCGACGCTGCCTGACCGTCCAGGATCGCGCTGAGGACACCCACTCCAGAGATTTCCAGAGGGATCGTCTGGACACCTCCAGCAAGTACTTCCAACTGCAACTTGCCCAAGACGCGTGCGCGACCCGGCTCAATGATCGCCTGATAGTTTGCCGACAAGATCGATGTACCGACTGGAGCTTGTTTATCAGGTGCCACAGCCGCCCGTCGGACCAGTTCCTGGTATTGCTTGCGCGTCATGAAAACATGACGCGTCTGACTCTCCAGCAGCACGTTAAAGTCTTCAAACGGAACGTAGATCTCTCGAGCAGGAGTAACTATTGATTTCTTTTTCTGTTCGTCGCTGAAGCCATGGGCGGTCAGCGACAAAACCATCGTCAGCATGAGTTGGACAACTATCGATCGTCGACTTGCGATCAGTCCCATGCGATCACCAGCTGGAATCGAACAAACGTCACGTCGTGAATCCACACAACTTGTTACGCTCCGTTCTTGTGCCCTACACATCAGTATCATTTTCCTCCTCGCGACCTTCGTCAGCGGCACCCGGGTCTACCTCACCCAGAGCTGACGTAGCGCCACCTTCCCCAGAGGGACCAACACCGGTCTGGGAAGTGACAACATCCGTATCTGACGCCGCACCAAAAGGACTATTGTCGACAGAAGACGGATCTGCCGGGCGACCCAGCACCAGTTCTCCGGAACTTGTCGCCACAGCTGTGTTTTCCATAACAGCGTTGGAATAATCAGCCCGCAATGCCTGAACACTCTGGCGCACAAATCGCAACAGGAACATCAACATCCACACCGCCAGCACCAGTACGAAGGCCACTACGAGCGACCAATCAAATGTCTGCAACGAAAACGTGGGGAAGAAGATCCCTGATGACACCAGGCCAATTGCAACCAGGCCAACGGAAAACAGGCGTACCCAAAGAGGTAAAGTAACCAGCACGACTCCCGGTACCGCAACTGCAAAAAACACCAGGGCGTGCAACGCATCATCACGAAACACCGTCAATCGCAATGCCCCGTCGGGCGGGCTCGTCGGCCGCAACGTAGAAAAGGTGTAGAGTTCTCCCTGAGTCTGAAAATCACTGAGCGGATTCGACTCGGAGTCCAGATCTTCCAAGACCCAATTTACCAACTCGACATCGCTACGCGTACGGAAAGACCCTCCATGCAACACACGTCTCCATTGCTGGCCGTAATCACTGGTCCACGGACCATGCGAACCCAGCAAGGCAAGATCACTCGGCAAATACGCACACAAGTAGACTTTCTGCATCGCGGGACGTTCCGGAAACTCGGGAAAATCGAGCTGCTGATGGTCGCCAGGGATCGTGTAACGCAATTCCAACAGGAACGAATCCTCTGGATTTTGATTGGCAAGTGGCAAGTAAAACTCGTCCTTTTCACCACGCTCCAAGTCGACGATCCTCCCATTCAACTGCGGCTTCCGGTCGAGACTCGTCTCGGGATTAAAGCCGCCGGGAAACTTGATCGCCAATCGCTGCCTGGCGCTGCGCATACGGTACAACGCCTGCACGGAAATCTCCTGGCCTTTCGTTACTACCATCCGCAACACTGCTCTTTCAATACTGGTACGTTTAATGTCCTCCAGCTTGAACCGTGTCGCCGTCACCTCTAATCCCCATTCTCCGTGAAACTCAAAGGCTCGCGCTGCATCGGCAATTTCGATCCCGCCATACAGATCACTCTGTGGATCAATCGGCTGCAACCCGCTCGCGTCAGCCGATTCCCGCACGTCCAGCGACTCACCTTTGGCAATCACGACCTGGCCCGATGCCAAATCAACTTCCTGGGGCTTGAGAACGGGAATCGGAATCGAACGCGGTTCACCAATACCTAAAGGACTGGGAGATCCATCGAGTTGGATTTTTTCCTGCCAATTCAGTTCCAGCTTGATCTTCCCCAACAACTCGGTTTCCCCGGTAAAGCTCATCGCCACATAATCTGCGATGACGTCTTCCGGCTGAGGCTCAATGCGTTGTTCATTCAATGCGCTGCTCAAATTCCGTATTTCCGCTTCAAGCGCCTGCGGAACATCCACACGGAGTGAGCTTACCCCGCTGTATAACACATCAAAAAAGAACGTCGCGCGATAGTCGACATGACCGGTCTCGATCCGTGTCGCCAATAGTTGCCGCACGGTGATTTGAGGACGCCGCCGCTCGGTCGACAGCACCAGGTTTGGAGACTGTTCTGAATGCGCATAGGCCAGAATGGGCCGGGTTGTCG
>CAZITS010000475.1:0-5054 GCA_964542185.1 uncultured Pirellulaceae bacterium | reverse complement strand
CCTCCCATTTTCCTGGTCACACGGTGTCCGCGTCCAATCTGCGGATTACCGTTACCATTCCCCTGCCTGGGCGCGTGTTCGCGGACCGCAATATCGGGAAAAACGGCCTCTCTACGACAAGAATCCGCCACAACGCTAACGCCTGCCGCTGATTTTCATCAGCCACCGACAACGAACGGGTGGGCGATTGGTAGGCTATGGTGGTTTGGTGGTGCCTGTGCGCTCAGATCTGCCACGCCCCGCAGCCACAGGTCTGGCAATTGCAGAGCAGCACAAGCAGGTAGCTGCCGCTGTTTGGCCAGCCTACCAGCGACGACCACAACCCGTTCAGAAAGTCTGCCCCACCGCATTCTGGATTGAGAATGTCCCATGCCCATTCCTTTCAGCTGTCCTCATTGCCGGGCGGAAACCCTGGTCGACGACCACTACGCCAATCAGACCGGTGACTGTGCCCTCTGTGGTCGAGAAATTACCGTCCCCGCATTGCCGCCGGCTGGCGCCACGCCCACTCCCCGGTCCGATCCAACGCACCCATCACCCCGCCGCTCTCTGACAACGGCATTGGTGCTGAGCCTGGGCGGGTTATCTGCAGTGGCAGCCGCATTCGGAATTCTGGTCTGGGTGGCTCTGCCATTTGTGCGATCAAACCAGATCAGAAGCTACCGCCTGCAATCCAACCAGCACCTGAAACAAATCGCATTGGCGATGCGCAACTACCATAATGACCATGGCAGTTATCCGCCCGCCTACGTGACAGATTCCAATGGGAGGCCGATGCACAGTTGGCGGGTGCTCTTGTTGCCCTATCTCGCCGAACATGCGACCTACGCACAGTATGACCTGAGCAAACCCTGGGACGAACAGACACTGGAACTGCAGTCCCCGCTGCGTATTCCCAGCGTCTACACCAGTCCAGCCGACGCAGACAGCACCACGTTCGGTCACACCAGCTTCGTCGTGATCACCGGGAAGCAAACGATGTTTCCTGGACCGCGTTCGACCCGATCCGCCCAGATCACGGATGGGACAGCCGGCACGATCATGGTGGTCGAACGGCACAACTCGGGGATTCCCTGGTACCAGCCACTCGATTTGAAAAGTGCGCAAATGCAGTTTCAGATTAACGGAAGCGGCCAGGAAATCAGTAGTAACCATCCGGGTGGGGCCTGGCTGACAATGGCCGATGGCACAACCTATTTTGTGCGGGACAACCTCTCTGCCGACTTCGTACAGTCGTTGACGACCATCGCTAGTGGAGAGCGTGTTCCCCTGGAAGAACTCTCTGACGACCTCAACACCATGCGCTGAGCCTGCTGTAAACGACGCGAACACGTCACTCTGGCGCCAACATGCGGCCTTTACAATCCACCATCCCGGCAGACGCAAGATCGAACACTAGCGTAATAAATCACTGACCTCCGTGCAGAGAGACTCTGCTGCGGTGACCGAGGGCGCCTCCGAGATAATGCGCACGATTGGCTCTGTATTGCTGGCCCGAATCAGTACCCAACGATCATCCCAATCACAGCGCAAACCATCGAGCTGATCGACCGTCGCCTCTGGAAAGCGCGTCGTCAGCTGATCCAATAGCGGTCCTATCTGTGCGGGCTGGATGGCAACCTTGGTCTTGTGCATCGCATAACGCGGCAATTCATCGGCCAACTCGCCAACGGTCATTTCTCGTTCTGCCATTGCATCCAGTACCAGAGCCATGCCCACAAAGCTGTCCCTGATATAGCCAACCCGGGGATCGATCGGACCTCCGTTGCCTTCGCCACCGAAAACAGCTCCCTGTTGACGCATTAATTCGACCACATTGGCCTCGCCGACCGCAGATCGAAAAAAAGGCGCCCCAAAACGTTCTGCCAGATCTTCCGACATACGACTGCTGGCACAATTGGTCACCACTGGACCGACGCGGTGACGCAACACGTGATGCAAGCATATCGCCAGCGTGTACTCTTCGCCCAAATAACGGCCGGCTCGATCGATAATTGCCAGTCGATCGGCATCGGGATCCTGACAAAACCCAACATCCACATCCCCGCTAGCAATAAGAGCAGCGACCTGCTGGAGATGGTCGGCCGTCGGCTCGGGAGGATGAGCAAATTGCCCGGTGGGTTCGGCACCAACTGATTCCACCTGGCAGCCTAATTGTTCCAGTAAATGGTTTCCTAACAGCCCACCAGCACCATGATTGGAGTCCAGCAGAACGCGGAAACTGCGACTTTGTACCCGCGGCAGATGAACAGTTTGCAAAATGCTCTGGCCGTGATCGTGGTGGGCTTGGGACGATTGCTGAGGCTCGCTGCGCTCTGTGGGTGTGACACAACTGGACGTCTGGTGATACCGCTCCAGGACACGCTGGCCAGCGGCAGCACCCAGAACCTGTCCTCGGTTATCAAACAACTTCAGCCCGTTGTATTCGGCCGGATTGTGACTTGCGGAAATTTGGATACCGCCGGCGGCACGCTCCCTTCGTACAGCCACGCCAACCGTAGGAGTCGCGGCCACACCCAACTCAACAATGGGGCGGTCTGCTGCCGTCAAGGCGGCATGTACCGCATCGCGAAACAGCGGCCCGGTCTCACGACCATCACGTGCCACGACCAAGGCGCCAGGTGGCAACTCGTCCACAAATGCCATTACGTAGCGCGTGGCAACCTCGGGTGTCAGGCTGGCACCGACGATACCCCGAAGCCCGGAAACACTAATGATGAGTTCACTCAATTCAGCCTCTCCTGGAAAAACAGCCGGCGGGCAGCATTGGCCCAAACCTGAACCGAATCAATGCGCCCCCCCCCAACAACAGGATCGGCGCACGCCGCCAACTTCATGAATCGTTCGCTGCAACCCGTTGCCGCCCAGTTCCCCGGGAACCTATACTCCCCGGGAACCTGTACTCCCCGTGACTTTACCGTCCACGGATTATCACGACGCCTTCTGTCTCGCTGGGATCCTTGTGGCATGACCAATCCTGACAGCGCCTCAGACGCCAACGCCTCAGACGCCAACGCCTCGCTCTCCCTGCTGGCAGAAGCCGATCGCACGGGAACCCTGTCACCAGGGGCTGTCCAGAATATCCGCCGCTGGCTGAGCGAACCGCACTACGCGAAGTACGCGCAACAAATACAGGAACACCTCAGCCAAGGTCAATGGCGTGAGCTCGACGATGCATTCTGGACCGTTATTCCATTCGGTACAGGTGGCCGTCGCGGACGGATGTATCCGATCGGATCGAATGCGATCAATGACCGTACGATCGGTGAAAGCGCGCAGGGCCTGGCGGACTACATTACAAGTCAAAACCATGCAAACCAGCTGTCGTGTGCGATCGCTTATGACACCCGCCACCGCTCTCGACCCTTTGCCGAATTGTGTTGTAGCGTGATGGTCGCAGCGGGTTTCCAGGTCTATTTACTGGACGACTTCCGGGCCACTCCTGAACTGTCCTACCTGGTTCGAGTACGCAGCTGCCACTGTGGCATTATGGTGACTGCCAGCCACAATCCCCCCAGTGATAATGCCGTCAAAGTCTACTGGTCGACCGGCGGGCAGATTCTCCCACCGCACGACCAGAAAATTATCGACCACGTCATGCAGGTGCAACAGATCCGCACGACACCTTTTCAGGACGCACTCGCGCAGGGAAGCATCACCATCTGTACCGCGGAAACCGACGATGCCTACACAGCACGTGTCGTGCGCGAGGCGTTTCCCGGAGCGCGTGATCTGCGCATTATTTATTCGCCACTGCACGGTGTGGGCGCATCCGCCGTCGTACCGGTGCTGACTGGGGACGGATTTAACGATGTGGAGGTCTACGCTCCGCATGCAGAACCCAATGGAGATTTTCCGAACGTGCCGGCGCATGTCGCCAATCCAGAAAACCCCGCTGTCTTTGATGCTCTTATCCAAAGAGCGCAGGAAACCCACGCCGGCCTCGTGCTGGCAACCGATCCGGATTGTGACCGGATGGGATGTGCGGCGCCCGTGACCACGAATCCCACCGGTCCTTGGGCCACTTTCAACGGAAATCAATTGGGAGCGCTGCTCGCAGATTACGTGCTCAATGAACGGCAGCGCGCGGGCACACTTTCGACGGATCACTACCTGATCAAAACCCTGGTCACTACCGATCTGGTACGCCGGATTGGAGATTCTTATGGGGTGCAAACCGCAGGGAACCTGCTGGTGGGGTTCAAGTGGATTGCACAAATTGTCGACCAGCGCGGGCCAGAAAATTTTGTCTATGGGACCGAAGAGTCACACGGATTCATGACGGGAGATTACGTCCGTGACAAAGATGGTGCGGTCGCTTGTATGCTGATGGCCGAACTGACTGCACAAGTCAAAGCCACTGGCCAATCACTGCACGAAAAACTCGACGAGTTGTATCGGCGGCACGGCTACCACGCAGAACGCCTGATGACGATCCAAATGCCTGGCTCCGAAGGCATGTCAGCAATGCAACAGCTGATGCAACGCTTCCGCCAATCACCCCCTGTTAAATTGGCTGGCCAGGCGGTGGTGGCGGTACGTGATTATTGGAATCAGGAAACGCGCCAATCCGACGGATCGAGCGAACCGCTGGCTGGACCTCAGGGAAATCTGGTCATCCTGGACCTGGCGGATACCGGAAACTATATTGCCGTTCGACCATCTGGCACTGAACCCAAGGTGAAATTCTACTCGTTTACCTACCGGGCACCGGAGCTCCAGGCTGATCTTGCCGCAACCAAGATTGAAATGAACGCGCGACTCGATCAAATCGAGTCCGATTTGCGTGCCTTTGGCGAGTCCACCGCTTGAAACCAGGTTGCAGCGAAAGCAGTATTCGCAATGCGGGAGATTCGCCGGACCCGTATGACGTGACATCTGAACCAGCCGCAGTCCTGATCGGCACGAATGGAAATCTAACGTCTGGAAACAGGGCCCGCACACCTACCGGTACTACCATGATTCGTGTCGATGGTCTCCACAAACGATTCGGCCAAACCGTTGCGGTCGAGGACGTTTCGTTGCGGGTCGAAGCGGGGGAGACGTTTGGACTG
>CAZITS010000474.1:0-5055 GCA_964542185.1 uncultured Pirellulaceae bacterium | reverse complement strand
AGTTGCCCGCGGTGTTTCTGATAAGCTATGGGTGCCTGACACTACGGTTTCAGATCATAGGCTACGGATTCAGTCTGGCGAACGGCAACGGCTTCAGCAGCCAGGGAATGAACCCGTTTGCGATCCAGGGAGCTACTTCTTCCCTGATCTTGACGATTACGGCCCTTGTGATCTCGCTCGGATCGTCCATCGTGACCGTATATGGGGCGTTCAAGATGCGACAATTACGATCCTATGGGTTCGCCGTGACGGCCTGCGTTCTCCCCATGATTCCCTGCATGAATTCGTGCTGCTGTGGCCTCGCTTTGCCTTTCAGTATCTGGGGACTGGTCGTCCTGCTCGACCCGAATGTACGCAGCTTGTTCGATCAACCCGTCGCGTTTCATACGCCAGCCTGATCGTCATTTCGCTACGCCACATCTGCCCACGTCATAGCAGACAAGGCCGACTCAGGAATCAAGCGTCCCTTTCGTACTGGGAATGCCAGAAACGCGACCATCACTTTCCACGGCCATTCGCAAAGCCCGCGCTGTCGCCTTGAACACCGCCTCACTAATGTGATGGCTATTGCGCCCATGGTGAATCAGCACATGCAAGTTACAGAGTGCGTTGGCTGCTGTGGCCTGCCAGAAATCTTCCACCAGTTCGCTATCGAAATCGCCAATCTTGGCAGCAGGGAATTCCACGTCGAACACGAGAAAGTAGCGTCCACTTAGATCGATACTGGCCGTCGCCAGCACCTCTTCCATCGGCAGCGTAAAATGGCCGTAACGCCGGATCCCTGATTTATTGCCGAGTGCCTGACGAATGGCCTGACCAAAGCAGATCCCCACATCCTCCACCGTGTGATGCTGGTCGACATGCAAGTCGCCGCGAGCCTCGACGTCCAGGTCAATCACGGCATGACGCGCAAGTAACTCGAGCATGTGGTCCAGAAAACCAACACCGGTCTTGATCTGAGATGCTCCCGAACCGTCCAACTCGAGTCTTAATCGAATCGACGTCTCCCGAGTCTCACGTTCGATCGTAGCCGTACGCGTCATACCTCGACTCCCCCGCCGACGGCAACCCACTCTCAATGAGCCACATCGGCACTGACAACTCGTTCAATCACCCACAGACTACGCTGCACTGTATCTGACCTGGTCTGTATCCGACCCAGTCTGTGTAGCACTCAGTCTACAGCAACATCGGCCAACAGCTGCAGGCAAACGGCAATCTGTTCATCTGTACCTACGCTGATCCGTAATCCCTCACCCCAGCCGGGATAGTTCATATATCGGATCAAAACGCGCTGTTCTTTGAGCCGACGGTAGATCTGCTCTACGGACTGGTCGTGACGGTAACACCACACAAAATTGGCCGATGAATCGGTAACCTCGTACCCCAACCCACGCAATTCGCCCGCCAGGTGGGAACGTGTGGCCAGAATTTTCTGGCGATTGTCTGCAAACCACGCCTGATCATCGATCGCTGCGGTCGCACCCGCGATGGACAGCGCGTCACAATTGTAAGAATCCTTAACTTTTCGCAATGCGTCAATCATCACCGGCTGGGCAACCAGGAACCCAAAACGCAACCCGGCCAATCCGTACGATTTGCTCAGCGTGCGACATACCATGATGCGGGGATCCTGCTGCACCAACTGCAAGCAACTTTGTTCCGAGAAGTCGACATACGCCTCATCGATTAACACCGGACAATCCACACGTTGCGCCAGTTCGAGAATCGCATCCGCTTCGATCAGAGTCCCACTCGGACTGTTCGGATTCGGCAACAATACCAAACGCAAGTCGTCACGACCTTGATAGAACGCCTCGGTAAGTTGCCAGTCAGCACTGAACGCAACCTGCTCGGCCGCCGCACCCTGCAGATCTGCCAGCGTCTGATAAAGCAAATAGCTCGGCGAAGGAAACCGCAACCACTGCCCGTCTCCAACCAACGCCCGAGTCAGAATCGTGAGAATGTCATCACTTCCATTACCACAGAGAATCCACTCCGGATCCACATCCAGCACCTCGCCAGCCCTCAATCGGAACGCGGTCGCCAAGGGATCCGGATAACGCTGCAATCCACTTTCTGCCGCCCGCATAATCGCAGCAGGTACTGCCGGTGAAGGAGGATAGGGATTCTCGTTCGTATTGAGTTTGATGAACTTCCCTGCCTGAGGCTGCTCACCCGGAGTATAGCCATCCATCTGCTCGATCTGGGGCCGAAAATAATTCACGTCAGTACCGTCATTTCTCGCTGTGAAGGTTTTCGCTGTGAAAGAGATCACTCCCAGGTTCATGGATTGGCGGCCTGGGCGTTGTCACGCTATCAAGAACATCGAATATCGACACTGCCACGGTGCGCGGTAAGCCCCTCTTTGTCAGCCATCAAACGTACATCTTCGGCAATCTCTGCTAACCCGGTGGAACTGTACTCAATAATACTGCCACCACGCAAAAAGTCATTGGCGGTGAGCCCGGCAGCCCAGCGTGCCGTCCCACCCGTTGGCAGCACATGTGATGGACCCGCCACGTAATCTCCCAGCGCCACAGGGCTGTGGTGCCCCAGAAAAATCGCCCCGGCAGATTCAATTCTCGCCAACAAGGGTCCCGTGTCGTCCACGGCAATATGCAAGTGCTCGGGCGCGATGAGATTCGTGAGGCGACAAGCTTCTTCTGCATCGCGAACCAGTATCAACGCACCAAACGACTCCAGACTCTGCAGCGTCAGGTCGCTGCGTGACAAACTCGCAACCTGCCGTTCCAGTTCCGCGGCGACTGCATCGCGTTGTCGTTCGTCCCAGGTAATCAGCAGACTGGCTCCAGGCGCATGCTCGGCCTGGGCCAACATATCCGCGGCCGTATAATCCGGCCGAGTCGAGCCGTCCGCGATCACTACCACTTCGCTGGGGCCGGCAATCGCGTCAATATCCACTTCACCGTAGACCCACTTTTTCGCCAAGGCAACAAACAAGTTACCCGGACCGACAATCTTGTCGACACGCGCTATTGGTCCGGCACCGTAGGCCAACGCCGAGACCGCCTGTGCCCCTCCAACACGATAGACCTCATCGATTCCCAGTTCATGGCAAGTCGCCAGGACGTCGGTGTTATTGGCGCCAAACTCAGTGGGTGGCGCCACGACCGCAATTTCCGCTACGCCGGCGGCCTGCGCCAAGACCGCGGTCATCAACACCGTCGACGGGTAGGCAGCAGCTCCCCCGGGAACACAGATTCCCACCCGTCGCAGGGGAAGATAACGTTGCTGGAGTCGTGTGCCGTCGGCGCGGCGAATCTCCACATCCTGTTGTAACAGCGCCGTTTGAAATTCGAGAATATTCGCTCGAATCCTCCGCACGGCTTGCAGAAATTCCGCATCCGCGCGTTGGTGCGCTGTGGCCAGCATATCGGAGGGCACTCGGAGTGTTTCTGCCGTTAACTCTGCGCCGTCGAGTTGCCGACCGTACTGGAGAACCGCTTCCACACCTTGGTCCCGCACGTCACGACAAATCCGTTCAACTACCTGCTGCGGCGAAAGTGGCTCACCAAATACCTCAATCGTACGTTGCTGCCCCTCTTCGCTGACTACATCACCACGAGGGCTAAGCTTCTCACGCAGTTGGTCAATCCGATCAACCCAGTCCGCACTGCGCGTATCGATACGCTGAATATCGAGGGCCTCTGATGCCATCACACTACCTTCCTGGAGACAATGAATCGCTTGCGGGACACAACGACTCGGTCAATCGCTACTGCCACTTCCATTTTGCCGATCCCGCCCCGCGGGCAAAAGGGGCCCCACCGATCGAGTCTTGTCACCGCGGTTCTGATTCCACCGCCAAAACAACAGTCCCCCCAGCACCAGGCAAACGAAGAACGCCACCACCCGAACCGGTCCTGTGGCAAACACGATGGCGCCATTGACGACCACTAGCAGCAGGTATCCATGCAAACAATAGTTCCAGAGAGACCACCCAGTCACCCACCCCCGGCGCCACCACTGGCCAATCGTTTCCAGGCCCCAGAACAGGGCAAACAGGTAATTCCCCCAAACTCCACCCGCAAATCTCCAGCCGGTCACGCGTTCCGTTTCCCGCGCCGTATGTGCCAGTACCGCCTCATGGCTCCACCCCAGTTGGGCATAGGCCGCCAGAAAATGGGCCAGAATCGCAGCCAACCCGAGCGTCCAACACCAGCGTTCGAGGCGTTGCCCCGCCCGCCAGCCTACAATCTTCCGGGTCAGCAACAGGCCATACAGCAACAACGCCACACGTATCGTCCAACGCAACAGGAGGTCATTCACAGCTAACCTCTGAGATGCGAATCAAGTGCTCACCGCAGTTGCCTGGACTGCTCCCAGGCGTCCCCATCCCGCCAACGCCACCAGGACCCAGCTGACAATCAAGGCCAGTCCGCCCAGCGGTACAATCGACCAATGCAATCCGATCCCGGCGACACTGGCGTACAAACCACCACTGAATCCCAGCAGCCCCAGACACATCAGAGCGGCAGCGCCATCGGCTGCCCGACTGGCGCTCCGCGTCCGCGCCAAACCCAACATCAACAGTGCCAGCGCATGCGTCATTTGATAACGTGCAGCCAGGGCGCAATTGTCGAGCCGCGACTGCATGACATCAGGCTCTAGATTGCTTTTCGCCAGCGCCGCTTCCAGGCCGTGTGCATGGTACGCACCAATCGTCACCGCGGCGGCCGCCAGACCACCCGCCAAACCAATCCAAATACGTGGCAGATTCAAACGCGACTCCTTCTCTAAACGGGCGTTGTCAGGCTGTTTTCCGCAGGCTCCACGCTCAGATCACGAATCGGCCGCCAGCGGTCAAACAAAAATAATCCTATCGCGGCGAGCAGTCCCGCAATCGAAGCCAGTAGTACCGGTTTCCAGGATTCAAACCCTGGCAAATCTGGATCCCAGATCGCCTTGGCGACCCATCCGTAAACGGTTTCGCCAAGACCAGAGAAAGTGATCGCAAAGCCAATCGCCGTCGGCCTCAAGCGATCACCTATGTGCTCGGTCAGATATCCTCCGTGAGACCAACGCATGAAC
>CAZITS010000473.1:0-5056 GCA_964542185.1 uncultured Pirellulaceae bacterium | reverse complement strand
CATCTTCTGGAGGTGGTACTGTAATTCGTGAGCCGCCAATTGTGCGGAGATAGTCGGATTTTCTTCCAGCAGGATCGTGGCACGAGGCTGTCCGTCGCGTACCAGTTCCACCGCCTCTGCGGTGATCGCAGTTGGTCCTGTTGTTGCCGTTATCAACCAGCCCAGAACCACCACCGCAAAACGACGAGACAATGTCACCGAGCTCTGTTTATTAGATAATTTGTGATCCATGGCTGTTTCTGGAACTCTGCCAGGCTTAACTGTGGGTTGTGGGTAAACGAAGCGACCGCCGTCCACGACCTATCGTCGAACTCATGAACCTGAGAGCGCACCTGCCGTGTGCGTTTTGGAACAGACACGTTACGAGCCTGGTACCTTACCACGTGTTGATTCAGGTCGACCAGCCTGCGGTCATTGAGGAGCATCGCCAGCGCGGCCGTGGACACTCATGGATCGTTGCCAGACACCACACAGCTCCCGCCCGCAGCCGTATCCCGTCAGGCTTTGATGTGACAGTCGGGCAATGCCTGCCTTAGTTCTGCAATTCCATTGTCACTGACTTCCGTGTTGTCAAGGAAGAGAACCTGTAACCCTTCCATTCCGCTGAGATGGTGCAGGCCGGCGTCGGTCGCGTGCGTATTACAGAGGGACAGGTATTGCAGTTTAGTTAATCCGCTGAGATGTGCGATTCCTGCATCGGTGATGGAGAGGCGATCGACACATTGACCCGCTTCAGCTCTCGAACTCAAAGTGAGAAATTCCAGATTGGTGAGGTTGGCGAGGTGCCTGAGGCCGGCATCTGTGACTTGTGCGCCACTGAGGTAAAGGTCTACCAATTGATGTAATGGCGCCAGGTGCACCAGGCCACAATCCGTGATGCCCAGACCGTGGAGGTCGAGTGCGCGCAGTTTCTTCATCTGGCTCAGCTGACTGAGCCCGGCGTCGGTGACACAGGTATGGGCCAGACAGAGGAACTCCAGATCGGTCATTTCTGAGAGATGGGCGATCCCCTCGTCGGTGACTTCAGCTCCGATCAGAATGAGTCTCTTGAGCGTTCTCTGTTCTTGAAGTTGAAGTAATCCTGAATCGGTAATTTGGTGGGGCAAGTCAAGCGTGTGTAGCTGAGGTAGTTCCAGGAGGTGCCGGATTCCCGTATCAGTGATTTGAGTTTCAGACAGACCGATTGTCCCTAAATGTGGCAAGCCTGCGAGGCGTTCCAGTCCCGAGTCGGTTACGTCTGTACCGTCGAGGTAAAGCGTTTCCAGGCTACTCAGGGCTGCAACATGTTCGACTTCTGCATCGGTGAGAGAACCGTCGATGAGGTTCACGGTGACGACCTGACCTTGATCGTTGCGTG
Source organism: uncultured Pirellulaceae bacterium (assembly GCA_964542185.1). Lineage (GTDB taxonomy): Bacteria > Planctomycetota > Planctomycetia > Pirellulales > Pirellulaceae > UBA9264. The sequence continues at coordinate 3,699 of CAZITS010000473.1, read as the reverse complement.
TGACCTGGGCATTGCAATTCTCTAGAGCGGTAACGTGTTCCACAGTCATAGCGAGCTGTCCTCGATCACGAAGTATCATGCAGACGGCAACCTGGAGCTCTTGTTGCCTGGTCTTCACGCGTGCGATTGATGTGGCGCGCTGTGATCCAGTCCAGTCGCCCGTTCCGAGCGCGATCCTGGGTAGGTTGACGTATCCACAGGTCACCAACATACCTGGAGCCCGTTGCCTGCAGATGGGGTGTGTAAAATCGGGAAAAATTTACACAGGTGGCGCCGCGAGTGCACTGCAGGCATGGGCGGATGGAACAGTGAGCAGGCCGTGCTTTCTCTGCTTGTCCGGCAACGGGCCACCGCTAATGAAAGCGACGCAAGTTGTGGATCTGATAGAACTTGTGGATCGTGATGGGAGATTCGTCCGGTAGTGCAGGGCGCGGAACAGCCGGATACGGTTGATGGAAGTTGAACCTCCTGGGCCTGGCGGAAAATCTTGACCGCAGGCAGGTCTGCCGCCGATCTCTCGCGTTAGAGAGACGTTTTGCCGATTTTGGCTTCCCAGGAAGGCTGGCGCTTGTTCCCATTACTGGATTGCGGAATGAAGATCGAAGACGGGACCGGGATGAGACGGCCCGGGTTGCGGCTAGCAACCGGGCCTCTGGGCGGGGAGTGCGGACTGTTGCGGCCGCCCTCAGCATCCCCTTGCCATTTGTTCCTGCCAGCGTTGCAGAGCGCCGGTTAAAGCCGCCTGTATCAACTCGGTTTGCCCGGGTTTTGTTTCGCCCGCAGCCGGGCGTTGGCAAATCGCGTGGCAGTCATCGCGGCCACGGCTCGTTATTGCGGAGATACCTGCCGGCTTGCCAGGCGCTGAAGAAACGGGTCAGTAGGGGGTGCGCGATTGGCAGTTGGCTGGAATCGCTGACCAGATTGTCGGCGGCTGCGTACGTGCAAGCGTTCGACTCGTGAACCAGGACGTGGTACCAGGGCTGATTGCGTGCGGGTTGGGTTTGATTATTGAAGTACCAGGCTTCGTCTGCCTGGCACTCCGCGTCGCGCTCGACGATGACGCCGCGGTATCCATAGCGCCGGTGGCGGACCAGTTGGCCCGGTTGCAGATCCGCAGGCTCCCCGGCGGGTTCTGGCGGTTGGTGGCGAATTGCAATCATGGCGGTTGAAATTGTTTCGGTCGGAATCGAATCGATCGCTGCAACCGGGCGGAGGTGTCGGCGTTGTGGGAGCCGGATGACATCATAGCAGCAGTGAGGCTACTACTATAGCATCGCCTCAATGCGGACTGTCATTGTCGATGTTTCGGCGGGTGTGCAGCGGGCGCAAGGGGGGAGCTGCGGAATCCCTGCAGGGCCGGTTTCTGGAAGATGAAATCAGGACTGCCAAACACGGTTTGCCGCAGTCGCTGTACTGCTTGCGACCACATGCCTGATCTGGGAAAATGCCGCGCCACATCAGGCCTGGCAGATTGGGCACGGCAGGCAACGCAGCGTGGCCTGCGGGCCGCGCGGATCACCCGTGAGAGAGACGCTGGTAGAGGAAACAACACCTGATGATGCGATCATCCCTGACGGCACCCAGGTTCGCGTTGTATTTGCTGGTTGTGGCCAGCGCAGGCATGCAAGTCGGCGCTGCTGGTGAGCTCGGCCGGGGCCTCCGCTGGGTACGCAGGAATCCACTGACCACGATGGCGCTGACCATCATTCCAAAGTCCTCGAATCCGCAACAATACAGGGATGCCAATCTGACGACGTTGTTGGCCTGGAAGCAACGCCCCGGATTACTCAAAGGCAGCGCGCGCGTCGGGCTGCCATGGCACTTGCACGTCCGATCCGTTTTGCTTCGTGAGAACGGGTTAACCGATGAGATCATGGCCAGGCTAAAAGACCACCACGATACCTATCAGGGTTGCACTGGATGGATCGTCTGGGATGAACCGAACCGCCCCGATATGCTGGTCGCAGCCCAGGCGATCCGACGATTGAAGGAGGCGTATCCTGACACGCTGGTCTATTCCAATGCCTTTCCCCGGGGGGCGCGTCTGGAACGCTATTACGGTGGTGAATTACCCGCCGCCGGCTACAGCTACGAGCAATATCTACGCGACTTTGGCACGATCATGGACCCCGATGTGGTGATGTACGACGCGTACATTTTTCGCGAAGGAGGCGCGACTACCAACCCCTTTCCTACGCTAGTCACGGCCAGAAAGGTGGCGCAAGAATTGGCCAAGCCGTACTGGAGCTTTGTGCAATCGCACAGCGATCCCCGTCGTGGATACCGGATGCCCAGTGAATCCGATCTCCGTATGCAGGTGTTTACCCATTTAACGAGTGGTTACACGGGGATCGGGTATTTCACCTATGAAGATCAGCAGGGGCCGGCGATGGTGAGTAACGACACCTTGGAGCGAAGACCGATTTACTACCATGTGGCTCGTTTGAATCAGGAGGTCCGCCACATCGGTCAGGCATTGCGTTTCCTCACCAGTAGGGCCGTCCATTATGTGCCGGGACGCGGTAACCGGGTTCCTGCTGGCGTCACGGCCTGGCAGCCAGGTGCGGGCCATAACACGGCCATCAAATCGATTGTTATCGAGAATGCGGGCAAAACGCCGGTGGAGTGGCAGGACCTGCTGATCGGCTTTTTCACCGATGACCAGGGCCAGGACTATTTCATGCTGACGAATCTGTGGCATGGTCAAAAGGTCTCGGCGGTGGAGCGCGCGGTGACCGTGACCCTGACCCTGGATCAGAATGTTCGCGTGATGGGCCGCCTCTCGCGCAAAACAGGCCAGCCTGAAACGCTGCCCGTCAATGATGGCGTGCTGCGTCTGACCTTACCTGGTGGCACGGGGGATTTACTGCGGTTGGGCAGTAGCCGGTTTCCGGGTTTGGAGCGCTGACAACGGGACGCGTCTGTCCAATCAGCCCCATTCCGGGAGCGTTACGGCGTGATGGCGTATTTTTGCAGATCTTCCAGGTCGACAAATTCGAGTGCCGAGATGTGGGTTGCTTCGAGCACGATTTGTGGAGCGGTGCCCGCCTGCAGTGCTTGCTGCCAGCGCTGGACGCACAAGCACCACCGATCGCCCGCTTTCAGTCCTGGAAAACCGTAAGCAGGAATGGGCGTGCTGAGGTCGTTACCAACGGACGCCGAAAATTCCAGGAAGGCGTCTGTGGCAATGATGCAGACCAGGTGGAGCCCGGCGTCATCCGCGCCCGTGTTGCAGCAGCCGTCTCGATAAAATCCAGTGCGTGGGTTGAGACTGCAGGTTTCCAGCGGTGTTCCCAGGACGTTGTGTGCGGTGCTCATTGGTATTGTCTTGCGAGAGGTTGTCTGATGGTGTACCGGGACGTCCGGAAGCGCAACGGTGTCGGCCTTGTGTGGCGTGGACTCGAATCATGTGTGGGTTCGGGGCCGAACCAGATCATACCCTGATGCGACCGCGCGTTCCATGAAAGCTGCCGAGATCGCTTGTTGCAGTGACCGTCGGTCGTCCGTCGGGTGTTTTCTGGGCAGCGAGACGTAATCGTGAGCTACGGTTCCCTGGTCAGGCCGTAACGGAATCGCAGGTAGTCGATCTGGAATTTCTGGAACCCGGGATAGTTGCCGCTGCCCCAGCCCTTTGATGTCTTTGCCGGTACCTGCTTCGTGGATCGTGACCAGGCCTCGATGTTCGCTGAGCGAGAGTTC
>CAZITS010000472.1:0-5059 GCA_964542185.1 uncultured Pirellulaceae bacterium | reverse complement strand
ACACTGGCAGCTCAAGGCTGGCAAACAGCGGTGCCGTCGAACTGGGCGCGCTGTTCCAGGCATACCCGGCCGCCGCAAACTCGCTGATTGCCACCGGCAGCAGCAAACCAAACCAGGAAACTAATCTGACAGAGCTGGCAACCTGGACCATGATCGCCAATCTGCTCCTCAACCGAGACGACATCATCAACAAGTAATGTGGCTCTTTGTTCCACACAGGAATCATTCGATGCGCGACAATCATCCCTTTGACCGCTGGGTTTCCCTGGAAACCCGCCGCCAGTTTTTCGGTAAAACCGCCAAAGGCCTCGGCTCCGCAGCACTCGCGTCATTGTTATGCCGCCGTGGTGCTGCCGCGCTGGCGACACCGGGACAACGTGGTGGCGCCCTGGGACCGGGCCACTTCCCGGCCCGAGTCAAACGGGTGATCTGGCTCTTTATGGCTGGCGCGCCATCCCAACTCGATACGTTCGACTACAAACCAACCATGGTCGATCGTTTCGACACCGACCTTCCCGAATCCGTGCGTCGTGGTCAACGCCTGACCACCATGACTGCCTCTCAGGCGCGTTTTCCAATTGCGCCGACCATGTTCCAGTTCCCCCAACACGGTGAATGTGGCAAACGCATTAGCGAACTGTTGCCCAAAACAGGTTCGATGGCAGATGATCTGGCATTCGTGCATACCGTCTGGACGGAGGCCATTAACCACGACCCCGCCATTACCTACATTCAGACGGGGAATCAAATTCCTGGCAAACCCACACTGGGTGCCTGGCTCAGCTATGGACTGGGCAGTATGAATGAAAACCTCCCCGAGTTTGTCGTATTGAATTGCGCTCCGCGCGGCCAGGCGCTCTACTCGCGTCTCTGGGGAAGCGGTTTTCTCCCATCCCGGCACGCCGGCGTCGCATTCCGAGCGCAAGGCGACCCGGTGCTGTACCTGTCCAACCCGCGTGGCGTCAGTTCGAACGCGCGGCGTTTGATGCTCGACCGGTTGCAAACCATGAACCGACGCATCTACGCCGAGCTCAAGAACCCACAGACCCAGGCCCGCATCGAGCAGTATGAAATGGCCTTTCGAATGCAGGCCTCGGTCCCCGAATTGGTAGAAATCGATGACGAACCGCAACACGTCCTCGATCTCTACGGAAAAGACGTCACAAAACCGGGCACCTTCGCTGCCAATTGCCTGCTGGCCCGAAGAATGGCCGAACGGGGTGTCCGTTTCATGCAGATCCTCCACCGCGGCTGGGACCACCACGGCGACCTGCCGAACAATATCCGCCGACAGACTGGCGAAGTGGACCAACCCAGCTGGGCGCTGGTACAGGATCTCAAACAACGCGGCCTGTTAGACGATACCCTGATTATCTGGGGAGGTGAATTCGGTCGCACCATCTACAGCCAGGGCGTTCTCAAACGGAACAACTACGGACGCGACCATCATCCCAAATGCTACTCCATGTGGTTTGCTGGAGGTGGGATCAAAGGGGGCGTGACCCACGGACAGACCGATGAGTTCGGCTACAACATTGTCCAGGATCCGGTTCACGTGCGGGATCTGAATGCTACGATCCTGCACTTGATGGGCATCGACCATCGGCGTTTCACCGTCAAACACCGGGGACTTGATGAGCGGCTCACGGGCGTTCAGGAAGAGGCGCGGGTAGTACGAGAAATTCTCAGTTGAAACCGTTTTGCAGAAGACCTCCAGGACACGCGTCAGTCCATCACGAGGGAGGAGGCGTCGAATACCCTGTGCCCCCCTGCGGTTGACCTGCGTAATCCCGGTTAGTTGGTCTCATCCTCCGCCAACCGCACGCGGAATTCCACCGGAATCAACACTTGCTGGTTAATGGGCTTGTCTCCCTGACGGGCCGGTCGAAAGACCCACTGGCGAACCGATTGCAAAGCCGCCTGATCGAGTTCCTGGTGTCCGGAGGAATCCTTGATCCGCACGTTCGCAAGGCGGCCGTCTGACTCGACCTCCGCCTGCAACACGACTCGACCTTCCACTCCATCCTGCTGAAGCTTCTCCGGGTAGAGAATCGGCGCTCGCGTCCTGACTTGAGCGGGCGTCCGGGCCCCGAGTTCCGCAGCAGTCGCTGTGGGGCGGGGAATTTCTTTGACAGCCACCTCTGTTTCCACCAACTTTCTCGTCAACTTTTTCTGCACCTTCTTGCGATGCACAGGTTCCTGCTCCACCGGTAGTTCCTGCGGCTTTTGTCTACGGTTCACATCACGTGGGACCCGATGCAGGCTCTCTGTCACGGCTTCTGTTTGGTGAACACGCACTCGCTCGGGCAAGGCCCGCATACGCTCCATCGGTTTCAGATCTGGTTCTGGCAGCTCCGTTTCTACGGGCTCGAATTCGATCGGCTCGTGTTCCTCTTCAACGGGCTCCACTTCACGGGGTGCAACGGCCGGTACGACCTGCACACTGATGGTCGTCTCTCCCGACTTCAGTTCGTCCAATGCCAGATCGACGCGTACTGGCTGCTCCACGCGAAGCCAGCCGAGCGCTGCGTGAAACCCCAGACTCACAAAAAGACAAATCAGGAAAAGAAGGTTCTGCATCGCAGCTTCACTCTTATTTTCTCTGGCGCTGACCTGCAGCACCCAGACGCCCCACGAAAGGGTACGTCCACTGCCGGGGGACCTTGACGCGGCACCGTCCATGCCCAACACTATTGTAATTGAGTCTCATATTCTATATGAGACATGGAGTCGGTGACAACTACTACCAGTAAAATTTCGTCTAGTGCCGCGGTAACTGCTTATCGCAGAATCTTTTAGGGGCAAGGTAACTACTTATGTGGGGCCTCAATATCTGGGACCTGTTAGCGCGTGGTGGGCTGGTCATGTGGCCATTGCTGATCTGCTCCGTGTTGTCCGTGGCAATTACCATTGAACGGCTCTGCTATTTCGCCGTGAAATCGACCCGGTATACGCGATTCCAGGGGCATCTGGAAAAGTTGATGCGAGGAAATGACATCCAAGGGGCGGATTCCTTTGTCTCGTTCCATCGCAGCCCGTTGGCTCGTGTTGCAAAAACCTATCTCTCGCATCTATCCCATTCCTCCAGCATTCGCCAGGAGGCAGCAACGCGTGAGGCCTCATTGCAACTGACACACCTGGAACGGCGTCTCGGCTGGCTCTCGATTATTGGCACCTTGGCGCCAATGATTGGCCTGCTGGGCACGGTGATCGGGCTGGTCGACGCCTTTCAACAAATCGAACTGGCCGGTGGACAAGTCCAGCCTTCCGACCTGGCCGCAGGAATCTGGAAAGCGCTCCTGACTACGGTGTTTGGCCTCATCGTAGCGTTGCCCACGCTGGCTATTTTTCACCTGTTCGATTCGCGAGTCGGTAGCCTGGCTCTGCAGATGCAATGGCTGGTTGCGCACCTCAATGAATGGACCAGTACTGCCAGCAACGACTCCCCCATCGTCAACACTACCGCCGTGCCAGCGGCCAACACGACCGCTGGACCCATTCCAACTGCACAGCCTGCTGCGCTGAGCGTCGAGGAGGGCTAACACCATGGAAATCCCCCGCCGGCGTCGTGCCCGCGTCAACATTGAAATGAGTCCTTTGATCGACTGCATTTTTCAGCTGTTGATTTTCTTCATGCTGAGCTCCACTTTCTTGACGCCTTCAATTCGACTCACACTCCCACAAGCGGGTGGCGCGTCCCGTCCAGAAAGCGACCCGATCATGGTCACACTCGACGCGAAGTCGAACGTTTTCGTCAATAAGGAGCCCACCTCGCTCGACCAGTTAAGCAGCGCATTGAAACCGCTCATCGACGCCTCTGAGAAAAAAGTTGTCACGATCCGTGGCGATGAAAAAATGCCCTACGAGCTGTTCGTACGGGCACTCGATGCCGCCAAGGGCAGCGGCGCCATTCACGTCAACATCGCCCATGACACGAAGAGTCCTTGAGCTTTGGCGGGAGCGCAGCCTGCCTCAAGTGTCAGCCTGGTATCACATGGAACGACTGCCGCGCCGCCATGACGACTGCGTCTTGCCTCGCGTCTCTACTCGCACCCTGACAGGAGGCCTGCATGCCACGGCTACAAATCGACTTGCTCGACGACTCGGAATGGCCGGATGCCGGATTCGCGTTTGAGCTCCCCATCAAACCAGAAAGCACTGCACTGGTGGTCGTGGATGTGCAACGGTACGCCACTGACACCACGGGCAATCTGGCCGACACGGTACACCACCAGCAACCGGAGCTGCAGGCCGGGTTTGCGGCGCGTGCCGATCAAATGATTGCCAACATTCAGCGTTTGCTCGCTCGTTTCCGTACCGATGGGCGGCGCGTCGTCTACACCTGTCACGGGCAACAGAGCCACGATGGCAGTGACTTGATCTTACGACGACGCGGACGTGAAGCAGCAGCCAAACAATCGACCGATGGCGATTCCGGCCACATGCCGATGAAGCAGGATGCCGGCTACGCCATTGATTCTCGGGTCGCGCCGCAAGCGGACGAAGTCGTGCTGGACAAGAACACCAGTAGTGCTTTTCACACCACGCCCATCGATCTCTATCTCCGAAACATGGGTATCGAAACGCTCGTTCTCACCGGCGTGGCCGCCGACCAATGTGTCCTGGCTACGGCGATCGACGCCGCCGACCGGGGTTTCCATGTCATTCTGGCTTCTGACGCAGTCGCCAATCTTGACCCGGGCAGTGCCGCTGCGACGCAAATTCTCTTTGGCCGCGTATGGGGTTACGTCATGACGACCGATGACATCCTCAGCTGGATGACAAGCGGGCAGCCACCCCAGCGCACGCGCCGCCCGGCGAGCGGTCGCGACTGAGCGGGCGTCAGACAACAGGGCCGTCCTGCTGCCAGATTTGCCCTACAATAGATACCCGGTTGAAACCGCAAGGTGGGTGCACCCGGGCAGGAGGCACACCGTATGCGTGACAGACTGCGTCACACCTTGCCTCCTCTCGCTGGTAACAGGCAGGGCAGCCCATGAAACGGCCCCAGATCGCCGCAGTGGTCACCGAATATCGCCGCTACTCCCACGCGCAGCAT
>CAZITS010000471.1:0-5062 GCA_964542185.1 uncultured Pirellulaceae bacterium | reverse complement strand
ACCTACTGTCACCACGCCGAGGAGTTGCTCTTTTACGCCAGGTGCCGTGGATTTGCCCGCCGTGAAGCGGTGCGGATGATTGTCCCCGGGGTTTTTCAGAAAATCTTTTCTCGCATCACGATTGAGAGCGTTCGGCAGGCCCTGGGCTTGGCGATTGCACGCAAAGTCCGTGAATACGATTGACGGGTGTGCCGATTGGATCACCTTGGACTGATGCCGAGTGTCAAACTGACGCAATGCAAAGACGGGATCGCAGCTCATGTCTGAATTTGTCAAAGTCTGCGCGGTATCAGAAATCCCTGACCCAGGGAAAATGACCGCGGAAGTCGATGAAACTATGGTGGTATTGTTTCATCTGGAGGGCCAGTTTTATTGCCTGGATGATGTTTGCACACACGACGGTGGGCCACTCGGCGAAGGCGAGTTTGACGGGGATCAGATTGCCTGCCCTCGCCATGGTGCGCGTTTTTGTGTGCGTAGCGGCGACGCGCTGACGATGCCTGCGACCCAGGCCACGGTCTCGCATGAAGTCAAGGTTGACGACGGACAACTGTACGTCAAAATTAAGCTGACTTGAGTTGTCTTGTTTTCTGTAATGTCAAAGGTGGTTCCCGATGTCAAACTCGGAAAATTCGAATCCAGCAGATGATGCCCCTGTCCTTCCCGAGAACTCACAGGAGGCTCAGGATATGCCAGAACAGAATGCCGGATCGGCACCAGCGGGCTTTGGTGAAGCCGCGGTTCGTGAACAACTCAAGAATGTCATTGATCCGGAGCTGTTCGTGAATATCGTCGATTTAGGTTTAATTTATGTGGTGGATCTCGAACCGATCGAGGATGAAAAATTCGATGTCAAGATCGAGATGACGATGACCAGTCCGATGTGTCCTGCCGGCCCACAGTTGATTGCTCAGAGCAAGACTTTTGTCTCGGCGATGGAGGAGGTCAACGACGTTGAAGTAAAAGTCGTTATGGAGCCCCCGTGGACACCGGAAAAAATGACCGATGATGCACGCGACAAGTTGGGCATCTTCTGACTGCTGCGATTCTTATGCCGCTGCCTCCAGCCGACCGCACGATTCTTGTCTACGAGTATTTGACAGGCGGTGGCCTGTATTCCACAGGTCCAGCGACGCTCCCGGTTTCTTCATTGCTGGACGAAGGCGCCGCGATGGTGCGCGCGTTGACGGCGGATTTCGCGCAGATCGAAGGCTGTCAGGTTCACGCACTGTGCGATGTGCGTCAGCGTGAGCTGGAGCTGGGTCACTGTGCCAGACACTTAATCCACGATGCAGTCGAAGAATTGCAGATTCTGCAACATTGGAGCGCACGTTCTGACTGGACCGTCGTTATTGCACCGGAGACCGGTGGCGCACTTTCTCGGCGGGTTGAGGTCGTCGAAAAAGCGGGAGGGCGTTTACTGGGGCCCAGTGCAAAATGGGTTCAAGTTGCTGCACACAAAACGGAAACGGTACAGCAGCTGGCGGCTGCGGGCGTGGCGACACCGAGGTTGCTGCGTTCGCTCGACGCAGCGATCTATCCAGATGATTACCCGCTTGTCATCAAGCCTGTGGATGGCGCTGGCTCGCTTGGATTAGAGCGACTGGAGTTGCCAGTTACCGACCATCCGGCAGTGGACACACCCGACCAGTGGCACGTTGAAGCATGGGTGGCGGGTGTGCCTGCAAGTGTTTCACTGCTCTGTCGGGGCCAGGAAACGATCGTGTTGCCGGCTGGTCAACAGTGTTTCAGCGAAGGTCTGCATGGTCATTACTTGGGTGGCCGAATGCCGCTCAGCCAGCCTTGGCGCGACCGGGCGGAAAGGCTGGCTCAAAAGGCAATCCGAGCACTTCCGGGTGCGTGGGGTTTTGTCGGGGTGGATTTGATCCTCGGCAATGCCGAAGATGGTTCCCACGATGTCGTGCTGGAGGTGAATCCTCGATTGACGACGTCCTACGTCGGGTTGAGGGAATTGTTGGACCAGAACCTGGCAGAAATTATGCTGTGTCTGGCTGAAGGTGGCCGCTGTGATATGGTGCTGAGGGCGGGAGGCGTAGAATTTGACGCGGACGGCACAACGCGGTGTTCGTCTGGTAGCGGTTGACCTGCGAATACGACGGTAGCACCGCGTCGTATTGCGAGGTGGACCAGTAGTACAGAGTGGATCGGTAGTACAGAGTGGATTAGCACTACACCATGGAGCAGCACTGTCCAATGGTTCATGGTTGCGCCGACACGGATAGTTGCGAATCTTGATTGGGAGAAGTCGTGCGGTGGCTCGCTTTTGACATTGGTGGTGCGAACCTGAAGGTTGCAGACGGGCAGGGATATGCAGTGTCAGCAGCATTCCCATTGTGGAAAGAGCCTGACAGGCTGACGGAAAAATTACGTCAGGCAATCGAGCAAGCGCCACCCAGTGACCAGCTCGCAGTCACCATGACGGGAGAGTTAGCGGATTGTTTTGCAACTAAACAGGAAGGCGTCAAGTTCATTGTTGGGGCTGTGCAAGCCGCCGCAGATGCGCGTGGGATCCAGGTCTACATCAATACTGGCATTTTGGTGGGGCCCGAGATTGTTCTCCAGAATCCTCTACTGGGTGCGGCGACGAACTGGCACGCGCTCGCGAGCTATGCCGGTCGTTACGTGCGAGAGGGAACCACGCTGTTGATCGATGCGGGCAGTACGACGTGTGACATCATTCCAATTGAGGACGGCGGTCCTGCGACGGACGCGGTTGACGATCTGCAGCGTTTGCTCACGGGGCAGTTACTCTATACCGGGGTTGAACGGAGTCCCGTCTGCGCTATTCTGCAGACCGTGCGTTATCGCAACGCCGAATGTCCCATCGCGCAAGAGTGGTTTGCCACGATGCAAGATGTCTATTTAGTCCTGGGGGACTTGCCGCCGGATGATGAGAATCAGAATACCGCAGACGGCAAGGCGGCCACGGTCGACGCCGCGCGGACTCGGCTCGCTCGCTATCTGAGCGCGTCGTCATCTCAGTTTAGCCTGGCAGACGCCCGCACGATGGCAGAACAGGCTGCCGAACAACAGCAGGAGATGCTGGCCCGCAGTATTCGGTCGGTAGTAGGACAGCTGCGCGAACCTCCGTCCACAGTGATCGTGTCGGGCGTGGGAGAGTTTCTTGTGTGCCGCGCGCTCGAGCGGTTGGATTATGCGGGTGATTGTTTTTCATTGGGAACGCAGTTGGGGCTGCAAGTATCTCGTGTCGCACCCGCACACGCGTTGGCGGTGTTGGCGCGTGAATCGGCGTTGTCCGGTGTAAGGCATGATGATGGTCTGTAACAACGAGCCGACAGGAGATGCCAGACGATGACTTTCCTCTATTACGACGAGCTTTTCTTACAGCACGAAACCGGCGCGCATCCTGAACAACCGGAACGGTTACGGCGGGTCAGTCGCCATTTGGCGGCGACAGGACTGGATCAGCAGTGTACACGTCCGACCTGGCAGTCTGTTTCGATGGAACGGTTGGCGCGGGTCCATCAGTTGCCCTATGTAGAGCAGGTCAAACATTTTGCACAGCATGGAGGAGGACGGATTGAGGCCGACACGGTTGTCAGTCCGAAATCGTACGACGTTGCTTTGCGGGCGTCGGGCGCAGTTTGTGATGCGGTTACACGTGTGTTGAAGGGTGAAGACACACGCGCATTCTGTTTGGTGCGACCACCTGGTCACCACGCGGTGACTGCAAAGGCGATGGGGTTCTGTTTGTTTAACAATGTGGCCATCGCCGCCAGGCTGGCAACGGAGGAGCACAAACTAGATCGCGTGTTGATCATCGATTGGGATGTGCATCATGGCAACGGTACTCAGGACACATTTTGGAGAAGTGAACAAGTGGGCTTTGTTTCGATTCACCGTTGGCCTTTTTATCCAGGTACCGGCGCAGAAGAAGAAACCGGATCCGGCCCGGGTTCAGGGTTTACCCGCAATTTGCCAGTCACATTTGGCACCTCGCGTAAGGAGTACTTAACGCGTTTTGAGAACAGTCTTCAGGATTTGATAAAAAAAATGTCGCCACAGTTGATTCTGTTGAGTGCGGGGTTTGACAGCCATCGTGCTGATCCTATTGGGTCATTGGGACTGGAAGTCGAGGACTTTGCCAGTTTGACACGACTGGTTGTTGAGTGTGCCGCCGCCACGGCTGAAGGGAAGATCGTCAGTGTGTTGGAAGGCGGATATAACGTCGAGATTTTGCCAGAGTGTGTGGAGGTCCACTTGCGCGGATTGTTGGCGAAGGCGTAGCGCTGATTCTGATCTGATGGGGTGGCGGGACCAGTGACGGTCACTGATATGCGTATTGGCATCGCCTTAGAGCCGAATGACTCGGTCCCAGTCCGCCGGTGGCGTGCGGTTGTGCTGTGCGATGTATACCGTCAGGAAATCTTTGACCTGGTCTGTAGCGGGAAGATGGTGCAGTAATTCAATCGCACGAGTCCACTCACCTTCTTCGAATGCGTTCAGAGCCGTTTCGTAGCAAGCGATGTGCTCGTCGGTGAGTTCCGGGAACTCGTTTCCCGACGGCAGGAGCTCGCAGACGTCGAGGGGTGTTGTCAGGCCGGCTGGGCAGACGCGGGCCACGCGTCGCAATCGCATGCCGGCTGTGGCAGAGGTCGAGCGAATTGATTGAGCCGTCTGTTCATCGATTAGTACCGGTGTGCGCAAATTTTTGGTCAGCGTTTCCAGGCGCGAGGCAAGGTTAACTACCGGGCCGAAGACGGTCACCTTGACCTGGTCAACGGTGCCGATTTTGCCCGCCACAGCGCGCCCGCTGGCGATCCCGATGCCGACGCGAAAACCGGACAAAGCGTGCTGCCGATCGTCTTGTGCAGCCGCCGCAAAATTCTGTTGGATTGCCAGGGCGGCGCGGCAAGCTCGTGGGGCAGAATCTGGTTGTTCCAAGGGCCAGCCCCAGAATCCCATCGCAGCGTCTCCGTGGAAATCTCCGATGACACCTCCTTGTTGGAGAATCTCTCCTGTCATGACGCCCAAAGCATCGCTGACACGGTTCAGCAAGCCAAGCAGATTGTCAGATTCT
>CAZITS010000470.1:0-5063 GCA_964542185.1 uncultured Pirellulaceae bacterium | reverse complement strand
GTTCGGACTACACAACCAGCAACTCTACTGCGAGCTTGCCGCTGTGCAGCGCAGGAGAAACCATAACGAGCAGAAGCATTCATGGCTGGCCTTTACGGTGACACAGGCTCGAGATATCTGGTCGCGGGTACTGTGGTACGGAACCCACGTGACCTAATGACAGTTGGCCGCCTAGTATCCAGGCTGAACAGGTGCGGGTCAATTCCGCGGCCCGTTGAATTTCCGCGACCTGGGTTGGAGCTGGCAGCCCATCAACGGAAGGTGATCGGTATTCGGATTGGCACTAACCGACGCCGCGGGCATTTTCTTCCCAGTGGCTGCCGGCTAGCAGAGGATCGCTTTGCGATGCGAGTGGAGTGTAGGTCAGATGTGAAGTCCTGAAACTGTCACCCGGGCAACAACAGTGGGTACGGCAGAATGCCATACGTGGAAATCTACGGCGGAACCTCGCAGATTGTGGCATTTGCCACAGGTAGACGATCTCATGTTCCACTTGTCCGTACGATCCGTCGTAGTTGCTGCAAACCGATCAGGTCCGTCGACCGGCCAGGTATCCTTAAACCGCCAGGTCGTTGGGGCGATTGCGGTACAAGAATGGCACGCGATGGCCGATGTACTGTGTTACCGGGCAAGGAAGCCAGGCGATCGTCCACCGTGATGATGGTCACCGACGGAATTCGCATTATGGTCTTCCTCAAGAGTTTCCTGCCGTGCGCAAAACGACTCCCTGCTATCTGAAGTTGCACAGTGAAAACAAGCCTGCACCCGCCCCTACGATCAGCAGCCTGCCGAGCGTGGAAAAGCTCTGTGAGCATTTCACGTCGGCACTGGGGTGGAACTTGGAGTATCAAGTCGGGCTAGATGACAACACCCCACCCTTGTGGCAGCAAGAAGTAACTGCAGACGGGTCGGACACCAATGGTCGATTGGTGATCCGCGGTCTACAGCAGATGCAGGCTTCTACGGATCGTGAAGCATTGATATCCGTTGAGCAGCTGGCGGGGTCCATCGCCGAGGTGCTCAGCGAACTGCATCAGACTCGGCGTGCGCTCTGGAAACGGGAGGCAGAGTTGGCGGCCAGTGTGCCGGTGTCGCCACGTCAGGATGAGCGAGAGCACCTGGCGGAAACCCTGCAGGCGGTACTGGGAGCCGGCGCACAGGCTGTCGACTGTCAGGCCGCGGCGGCGTACCTGTTAGATGAGGCCACGAGCCATCTGAAGTTGCGGACAGCCTGGGGAGAGATTCCGCGCGAGCGGCTGCTGGAAGCTGGCAGGCCCCTGCAGGGTTCGGCTGCGGATTTGGAGGCGCTGGTAGGGCACGCGGTGGTGATTGAGGATACTGCGATGCTGAAACACTGGCGTCTGCCAGAAGAAGAAGAGTTTGCGTCGGCGATCTGCGTGCCGATCGCCAGTCCGTCTGCACCACTGGGAACGCTGTGGATGTTTTCCCGAGAGCCACGGGGTTTCGATGCCGTTGCCAGCAATATGGTTGAAATTACCGCGGGCCGTGTGGCGGCTGAATTGGATCGTTGGATGTTGTTGAATGAAGGAATGCGGTCCAAGAGAATGGAACGCGAGTTGACCGATGCGGTGAGTTGGCAGCTCTCGCGTTTGCCGACCATTGCTCCTGCAATTGAGGGCTGGCAGGTCGCAGGCTGGACGTCCCCTGCGGTCGGATTGAACCGGGAATTTCACGATTGGTCTGTGGTGCCAGATGGAACTCTGTCGTTGACGGTTGGAGCGGCCCACGGATCACTTGTTGAGGCAGGACTGACGGCCGCGATGCTTCATACTGCGGTCAAGGACCACGGTTGCTACCGCCATCGTCCGGTCGAGATGGTCGACCGGGTGAATCAGACGTTTTGGTCCTCTTCGGCAGGGGATCAGTTTGCTGACCTGTTTTACGGAATGCTGGAGCCGGAGAGTGGAGAACTCGAGTTCGCGGTGGCAGGACGTATGGCAGCCTTCCTGTTGGATGTCAATGGTGCGCGGCGGGTGACGCATGACAGTTTGCCGCTGGGTACCCAGCCCGAGTCAACGTATTGTTCGCAGGGGCACAGTGTTCCCCCGGGTACCGCGTTGATTATTTTCAGTGAAGGTGCGATGAAGACACTCCAGGCGAAGTCACAGGTGCTCAATAATGGTTTATTGATGCAGTGGCTCGGCGGTTGTTTGTCCGCGCCAGTCGAGGTGCTGCTCGAACGACTGGTTGAAAATGTGCGTGCTCCGGAAGCCGAGGCCGTCGAGCAGACAGTACTGATTGCCCAGCACATGGCAACGTGACATGCGTCGCGTTGATTCGTGTCGTTCGCAGGGCTACGTTGCCGTCAGGCTGGGGTCACCACCAGACACGTTGTCGATGTGTGGCACAAAAAAAGCCTCGGTGCTGTGGCACCGAGGCGCTCGTGTCTGAACAGCTGCACGCCTTAGTCTTGCTCCTGCAGAGCCGTTGGGGGAAACGCGGCGGCCGGAGTGGTGTCCTGGGCGCCTGTCACCAGCGCATGGTAAATCGATTCCAGTTGGTCGACGGAATCTTCCATGTCGTGCGACTCTACTACTTGGCGGTGGGCGGCTTCACCGAGTTGATGGCGGCGCGCGTGATCCGCAAGCAGAGCCGCGGTTTCCCGTCCCAGCGAGTGCATGTTACCTGGCGCTACCAGGATTCCAGTTTTGCCACTCTGGATCACCTCGTGGATGCCCCCTACGTCGGTGGAAAGTACCGGGATGTGGCGGGCACACGCTTCCAGTAATACCCCAGGTATGCCTTCCACGTGACTGGAAATTAACATGGCATCCGCGCCGCCTGCCAGGTCGGCGGCGTTAGCTTGGGCGCCAAGGAAATGGACGTTGGCGGCAAGTCCCAACCGTGTTGCTGCCTCGGCGACTTGCTGCCGCAGCGGACCATCTCCCAGCAGGACAAGCTGTGTGTGGGGATGACTGCTGACGACTACGCCGAATGCCTGGAGGAGCCCCTGGTGGTTCTTTTCGGGGGAGAAATTTCCGACGTGTACCAACAGAAACGAAGCGTCTGGGCGACCGATCAGCTGGGTCAGCCGATTTCTCCATTCCGATTTCGCGAATGGTCGCGGGATGACGACCCCCTGGTTCAATACGGCGATCTCAGTCTCTGGGATCTGATAGGTCGTAGAGAAATCGCGGCGGCTGGCAGCGCTGACAGAAATGACTTGGGCGACCTGCTTGAGCAGCTGACGGCCCCATAGCTTTTGACCCGGACGCGTAACCCATTGACTAGCCAGCCCGACATTACGGTAGACAAGTGGCCAGCTGGCGCGAGAGGTCACTCTGCTCAAGGCGCTGAATTTGAGCGCGTTGAAGGCGTTTGCTTGAACGACATCGGGATTTAATGTCTTCAAGCGGTTTCGTAATTTCGAGAAACTCTCCCAGCGAAATCCACGCCGTTTACGTCCACCCAGATCGATCACCAGAGGCAAGTCGCGACTCAACGCATCAGCTTCGCCTTGATTGGGTGGATCGAATAGCCCGATCAGTGACACCTCATGGCCACGCTGGGCGAGTGAACGGCATAAGTCGGCAGCGACGACCTCGGCGCCACGCAGTTCTCGGCGGGTGATGATTTGGACTATTTTCACGGTCGGTAGCTGGACTTAATTCGTCGGTTGTCGAACCCAGTCCTGGAGCGTCTGTTCGTAGAACGTTTCCGTGGACCTGACAACCTGGTTGATGTCATAGCGTGCCATGGCGACTCGTCGCGCGCTCGTAGAAAAACGCAGGCGCCGTTCGTCGTCGTGTGCCAGTTGGAGCATCGCTGCCGCGAGTGCGTGGTCGTCTGTAGGCGGGCAGAGGATGCCATCGGTCTCTGGTTGGATGACTTCGCGGACTTCGGGAATGTCGCTGGCGATGATCGGCTTGCCGGCCAGCATTGCTTCTACCAGTGCACCCGGGAGGCCTTCGTAGAGGGAAGGGAACACGAAAATGTCACTGGTTGCCAGCAGACTTGGAATGTCCCGACGAGTGCCCAGGAAAGTGATCTTGTCGGCGATGTTCAGCTGGCTGGCGAGTTGCTGTAGCGGTTCGCGGTTCCAACCATCACCGACCAGAAGTAAATGGGCCATGGGCAAGTCGGCGCGTAAACGTGCCATGGCGCGGATCAAGTGCGCCTGGCCCTTCTGGTCGACGAGGCGACCGACGTTCAGGAAGAGCGGTGCTGCCCGGGAAAGGCCAAGTTCGGTTTTAAGTTGATGACAGGCATCCGCCTGGGAACTCTGAAACTGGTCGACGACGCGGCCGCGCGGGATGACCTCAGCACGCTCTGTCGCAATATTAAGGTGGCGGCAATTGGAATCGAGTACTGTCTGTGAAACTGCGTGGAAACGGTTGACCCAACGGGCGGAGAAGGCGTCGACCCGCCGGAGGATGTCCAGTTTGCGGGCCGAGAGATGAGGATTTTCACGGATCCGTACTGGTTCATATGAAACGTTCACCAGGCTGCTGACGATGGGGGTGCCTGTCCAGCGGCAGGCCAGACGGCCGATTTGATCGGATCGAAAAAGCGACGTGTGCACGAGTGCTGGAGCCGTCTTGCGGATCAGCCGTGCGAAACGCCGTGCGCCGCGTAACAGGTGGTACTTGCCCTGGAGTCCGAGAGTAACCACCGGTGTCGCGGCAGCCGTAAAGCGTGCTTCCAGCTCGTCACCAGCGTAAGCGCGACAGACAACCGGTGCAAAACGAGTGCGGTCGAGCCGACTGGTGATGTCGAGCAGGCTGCGTTCGGTACCGCCCGTTTGCAGCGTATCAATCAAATAGAGAACAGTTTGGGCCATGGAGGGGTCTGGATTTCAGAATGTCAGGCTGTCATTGCTTGCCAAAAAGGACCGCTGCGCTGCAGCGCGAATGCCCGGGGTTGTTTCTAACTGTCAGGGCCCGCTGGATTGTGCGGGGCGTTGGGAGGACGGGGAACGTTTGATCGAGGCCGGCGATGAAGCAGGGGGTGGGTCGTTGCTGAGGTGCCTGAGAAGACGCTCAGCAATCGAGGCCAGCGCTGCGGTGGGGGGCGCATCGGTATCGTTGTTGATCGGATAGAAC
>CAZITS010000469.1:0-5073 GCA_964542185.1 uncultured Pirellulaceae bacterium | reverse complement strand
CACAGCAGCAGCAGCCTCGACGTCCGAGGAGGGCACTGAACCCTGGGAAAGGGACTCCGGAGCATCTGGAGCCGGTGTGGCATCCGTGTCCACAGCAGCCGGCACCGGCGTGCTCAACATGCCCTCTGGCGTTTCCTTTTCAGACCGTTGGTCAACGGCAACTGGATTCCGCAACGCTCCGGCAAATTCGGCCACACTACTATCGAGCTGCTGCATCACGCGACCGGCGAGCTCGTAACTTTCCGGATGTACCCAAGTTGCATCGAGTGGTTCATCTCCGTCACTAATCCGCAGGAATCCGGCAGCCTGGACAAAGGTAGCTTCACCAAAGTTGGTCACACGTTTGAACTCTTGACGATTGCGAAAAGGGCCATGCTCCTGGCGATACTCATACAGACGTCGCGCGGTCAACTGATTCAATCCGGAAACATATCGCAACAAAGAGGGACTCGCAGTATTGACATCGACTCCTACGTAATTGACACACGATTCCACTACGGCATCAAGAGATTCACGCAAGTGCTTGGCCTTGACGTCATGCTGGTACAAACCGACACCAATATTTGCTGGGTTGATCTTTACCAACTCGGACAGCGGGTCCAGGAGCCGACGCCCAATCGAAATCGCTCCACGTATGAGCGGGTCCAACTCAGGCAGCTCTTCACGTCCAACCTGGCTGGTCGAATAAACACTGGCGCCAGCCTCATTGACAACTACAAAGGCCGTTTCAGTATCTTTGAGCTCCAACCCAATCACACCTGCAACAAGCTGTTCGACTTCACGACAGGCAGTACCATTTCCGATCGCAACGACCGACAGGCGGTATTCCTGCACGAATCGAACAAGCTGCTTCCGCCCCTTGTCCTTCACTCCCTTCTTTCCAACAACAAAAATCTTGGAGTGCGCAAGGACTTCACCAAATTCATCCAATGCCGCAATCGTACAGCCGCCCTTGAAACCGGGCGCAATTGCCAGCACACGGCTATTTCTTACCGGCGGCTGCAACAGCAACTTTCGCAAGTTCCTGGCAAACACGGCAACAGCATGCTCTTCTGCCTGTTCCGTTATCTCGCGGCGCAGCTCACGTTCCAGGCTCGGCAACAGCGATTTAGTCACGGCATCGCGTAAACAGTTCCGGAGAAAATCTCCGTAGGGATGCTCTGCAGCAATAACCAGCGACTCTGCAGCGTCGAGCATCTGTTCTGTTTTGGCGACAAGCTTGACGCTGAGCACTTTAGCGCGCTCGCCACGGTTGATTGCCAGCACACGATAAGGAGGGATCCTGGTGATCCGCTGTGACGCCCCATCGTAGTCACGATATGCAGCCTCTAACTTTCGCCGTTTTTGTTCTTTGTTGGTCAGACGTCGCGTCTTCGGCTTGCCGGCGGCAGCGACTTTCTTGGCGACAGACGGTTTGACCTGACTCGGCTCCGCAGCACGTGACTTTACCTCCTCGGAGGCAGTTGGCAGGGTTTCTGAACCACCGTCCACCAGCGAGTTCGTCTCGGCATTCCTGGTTGGCGCAGCCTCTGCGGAGTTGTCGTCCGTTCGCATCGGCGGCGGTGCTAAAGGCACTCCTTCCGACTCAGGCACGTCTCCTTCTGCAGTTTGTTCTGTGGAGTTCTCCGGCGTTGCTGTCGAAGTCTCGGCCGACGGTAGATCTTCCGGAACAGGTTTTCCGGAGTCCTGGTCGGTTTCGTTCTCGAGAGAACCTGCTGCGGCGACCGAAGCTGCTGCTTTAGAATCAGCGGTCAAATCCGCATTTGAAGCTGCGGTCCCGATCTGCTTGGAATCTGAATCCGCACCGGGCTCACGCGTTGCACTTTCAGTCGAAGACACTGCTGGCGGGACAGTCTGCTCGGGCGAGATCAGGCAGCGACAAGTCAATTCGCCGGTGTTGCGGAGGATTTTGCGCAATGCACTCCGCAAATCAGCACGTTCAATAAAATTCTCCGCCAGTAAATGCCCTACCCCCAGCAACACATCTGCATTCGACGGCAGCTCGTTATCTTCAGAAACAAAATCAGCGAGTCGTTTTTCCAGGTCACCTCCAAGCACCTGGCCGCTCAACATCTCATCGGCCAAAGGTTCCAAACCGCGGCGACGGGCGACTTCCGCCAACGTCTGCTTCTTCGGCTTAAAAGGCAAATAGAGGTCTTCCAGACCTCGCCAAGAGCGCGACGAGTTGATCCGTTGTGCCAACTCGTCCGTGAGCCTGCCTTGAGATTGGATCGCCTTAAGGATGGTCTGTTTGCGCTCCACCAGCGCCTTGAGGCGAACTGAGTGACGCTGAATCAAGCGAACTTGTTCATCGTCCAGGCCTCCAGTCTGATCCTTGCGATACCGCGCTATAAACGGAACGGTATTGCCTTCTTCCAGTAGTCGAATGGTGGGCTCAACCTGAGCCGCAGGCAGACCCGTATCCCGAGCTACCTGATCCATTTCAATCCCAATAGTCGTTTCCATTTAGACGCTGAACAGGGTCACACTAACAGATCTCAACCGGAAAGTAACTTCACCGGTTCCACAACTTGGCAATCTAGCGCCTGAAGGGTGGGGTGTCAAGAATTGACACCCTTAATTACCGCCAGTATGGCAACGAAAATCAGGGCCTCAGGGCCCGCTATCACCGTGTCTTGCTCCTGCGCACAGCCAAGTCCTTCACACAACCTCCCAGCTTGCCATTGCTCCAGCAATTTATCAATTAGGCCGCATCACCCAACCTGGTTTTTTATCTGCTGCATCAAAGTGTGCACGCCATTGTGTTGAACCATCGTCTGGAATGACGTCCAATCGGACGCCTGGTGAAAATACTCCGCGGCGTCCTTCAATAAAATCGTCCCAATATTGCAAACCATGGGTGTAGTAATCCACTTCACCACTTGGCCATGTCAATTTCATCAAGAGATTGGGATAAGGATAGGGTTTCGCAATCGGTTCAATACGGAATCGCTCGATCGCGTCCCAGTCAATCCCCACTCCTAAACCTGGCCCCTGGGGAATTGCAGCAAGGCCTCCATGAACTTGCAGTGGCGTCTCAATCAGTTGATGCTCATACAAATTGTGACAATTCACCGCAGGCCAGCGAGCATGACTACAGACCGCGGCAAAATGCAGTGACCAGGTGGCCGTTATTCCTGTTCCCGTGAGCTGTGACCAAAACACCTTATTGGCTTCCGCGATGATGTGGGCTTCACGCAATATTTGTGTAGCACCCCCATTCACTACAAAGCCATCGCACACGTCCTCAGCAAGTGCTGTCATCAGAGGCGGGTTTCCTACATGCATTGCAATAGGCACATTAGTCTGAGCACGCAAATATTTGTTTCCGTTTACATCACCCTGCGGAATCGGCGATTCGTAAATCTTTACGTGATGATACTTCTCTATTTCTCGTAGCACGCGTACGGCATGCGCTGAATCATTCAGCATCGTATTGAAATCGAGATCAATCTCAAAATGATCTGGCACCTCGGCGGTCACAACTCGCAACTGCTCATCCAGGTCAAACCAAGGCCGCGCCTTGAATTTGTAGCTCGTATAGCCCTGGGCAATCGCCGCCTGAATTTCCTGCAACCAATCTTCCGGTGGTAAATCGATCGACCACCAGGACACGGCCGCATCCTGACGCACCTGCCGTCCCAGGAGATTATGAATGGGTACATCAAGCGATTTGGCAACGGCATCAAACAGAGCCATTTGCAATCCGGCGCCCAGTGAATCATCCCACATGATCTCGCTGGCCACTCGCCCTTGTGCACGCTGGACATCCTCATCAGTGACTTCTTCCCAAGTGTAAAATGGCATGGTTTCACCAATTCCAACAACGCCATTTGCCAATGTCACTTTACAGAGCTCAACGATTGTCCAATGCGGAAGCTCGCGAATCATGTTTCGGCGTGGCACTTCGCGATAGGGAACATCAAGCCAGATGCGTTCAATATTCTGAATGGTCAAATTCATGGTTGCCGCCTGTGCTGCTGTAACGTTTTCGAACTCGCCCAGGTCGTGATCATAATCCAGCCACGCAGCCACGGACAACCACCACAAAACGCCCTCAATAGGCGCCTGAGCAAGGATACTTCGGGCAACTCGAACCGAAACGACTTGACCACCACAAATAGGCGATGTTACAAGTAATAGGTAAGCTGCGCTTGTACTGCGCTTGGCATATTCTCTCTACGAGTTTCTCGAATGAACTCGGTCACCTTGCGAGTAATTGACGGGGCGGATCGCGGTCGCGTTTTCGAGAACCTGGAAACGCCGATCACCATCGGTCGCGAAGAAGGCAACTCGGTTCAACTCAATGATGAACGAGTGAGCCGTTTCCATATCAAGGTGCAGGTCGATCATGACAAAATGGTCCTTACCGATCTTGAAAGCACAAACGGCACACGGGTCAATGGCGAAGATATCCAATTACGAATCCTCCGATTTGGTGATCTAATCGCTGTCGGTCGTTCGGTCTTGCTCTACGGGACACGTGAACAAATCATGTCACGTCTCGCGGAGTTGAAATCCGGTGACTCAGCTGCCGAAGACGGCGACTCGGATAGCGAAGAGTTCGATTTAAACTGGGGTAACGCGAGTGACTTGCACACGACACTTCATGCGTTGCGCCCACCCGAACTCCCCGACCGGATGAGCCCAGGACAAGCTGCCCAACTCGTCGAGCTAATCGAGTATTTTCACATTCGCGTGCGAAATCTGGTTCGCTCGACGGTCCCAGAGAGTGAATCAGAGCGGCAATCAGTCGACCAACGGGAGTGGCAGCAACTGCTCGATTTACAGTCGAGACTCGCCGAATACCTGCGAGAAATTGGAAACCCGAACTCTTCGACGTGACCACGTCGCTGTCTTGGACGACAACCAACGCGTGCTTGCTGACTTTAGTGGAACCGACTCCGAGTTTTCCACCGGTTTTTCTGTGAAAGCAAGTACCTGCGACGCCGCCTTACGGTCCCAGTCCTCAATCGCCGACGGGCATCAATCACAACCGACCGCACGGCACTCACGACCCATCGTCAATCACGCTCAGCAACTCTGTCACGCCAGGGCGGTCAGCAGGGCTAT
>CAZITS010000468.1:0-5076 GCA_964542185.1 uncultured Pirellulaceae bacterium | reverse complement strand
AAATCCCAGTGCTGTTCGCCACCGGGGGGAATGTCACTGACCTTAATCACCGGAACTCCGGCCTCCACCAACCGTCTGGCAACTAACATATTCTGTCCCAGCGGAAACCGGCCGTAGGCATCCCGCACCTGCGGAGCTTCGCGCTCGTGATCAAAGGCTTCCACAAACCCCCTGGCATCCAGCAGCTGTAACGCGCGCTGCTGAGCCGTGGAAAAACTCGCCACGTTCTGTTCGTCGTCCAGGCCTCGGCGTGTCGCCTGCAATGCCTCCACCAGGTTGCGGCGACCATCGATCCGAACCCGCGGAACTCCCGATTTTGAGAGCAATTGTCGGCGGGCTGTTTTCTGCAGCACCCAGGGCGCATGCAGTTCCCCCAGGAATCCGCCGGTTTGGCCAATCCCGCCAAACTGCGGCAAGATCTGACCACCCACGATAGCACAGGCCGGAACGCGCCCCCGTGGTGGTTTCAGATGACTCACCACTCCACCGTAATGCGGATAGTCCAGCGGAGATGCCGGACTGTTTTGATTGTTGAGGCGATGGGGCCAGCCGGTCAAATGGGTGTACAGGGAGGCAGCATGTGCCGTGTCGGAATGGCTGAAACTGCGGGCCAGCGTATATTGCCGGGCGAGCCTGGCCAACCGCGGCAAATGTTCACAGATCTCCACACCCGCATTGTTGGTCGCGATCGGCTTGAACGGACCCCGTGCTTCCACCGGGGCATCCGGTTTCATGTCGAATGTCTCGGTCTGCGGCGGCCCCCCATAGAGCGTCACAAATATCACCGATTTGGCGTGGCCTCTTTTCCCGGCCACCGGATCGCCGGGAGACGTCAAAGCAGGTCGTTCTGCCAGCCCCAATCCGAGCGCACTCAACCCGCCGACCCGCAACATCGCGCGTCGCGACAGGCCGTCTGCATTTCGCTTGCTGGCAGTGTGAAAACTCAACATCCGGTCAACCTCTGGTGCTTCCCGCCACGCGGCTCTGCTGAAGAAATAGTAGCACGCTGCCACACCTTCGACAAATTCCGTCGGCCTGCGACGGAATTACCCAGACGTCTATCCAGGCACCAGGCAAACTCACCTTGTGGGTCTTTTTTCTGCGTGCTAGCCAGTTGATAATTGCGTTATCCAGACAGAGGATGTCTGTGTCACCGGCGGCCTGCCGAGAGCTACCATGCGTTTCACCATGTTCTGCGTAACGACCGGTCTCCTCCCGTCGCTCGTCTTCGCTTCCGCGTACAGCCAGGCGGCTGAGCCAGTCTCGTTTGCGCGTCAGATTGCCCCGCTACTCGCGCGACGTTGTCTGGTCTGCCACAGTGCACGTGTCGCCGAGGGTCGTGTCGATCTCGAAAATTACGCAGCGGTTCTCCGAGGCGGCGCCAAGGGGAAAACGGTGGTGCCAGGTGCCGCCTTGGAATCCCACCTCTACCTGGCGCTTGCGGACGGAAGCATGCCGCAGAACTCGGAGCCCTTCCAGGCGACGGAACTGGCACTGGTGCGGAACTGGATCGACAGCGGCGCACCGCTCGACAAGGGCGTCGATGCCGAGGATTCACTCTGGAACATCGTGCCACGCAGCCCCCATCCTTTACCTCCCCAACGGTACCCGTTTCCCGTACCAATTAGTTGCCTCGCGTTCAGTCCCGACGGGAAATGGCTGGCCAGCTCTGGATATCACGAAGTCCTCTTGTGGGAGGTCGCCAGCGGCCGCTTGTGGAAACGGATTCC
Organism: uncultured Pirellulaceae bacterium; assembly: GCA_964542185.1. Taxonomy (GTDB): domain Bacteria; phylum Planctomycetota; class Planctomycetia; order Pirellulales; family Pirellulaceae; genus UBA9264. Next base: position 3,346 of record CAZITS010000468.1, on the reverse strand, counting down.
TCAGGTGGCCCAGCGCATTTTCGCGGTTGACTTCAATCCAGACGGAACGCAGCTGGCCGTTGCCAGCGGTACGCCAGGGCGATCGGGTGAGACGCAATTATTTAACGCTGACACCGGCGTCTTGCTGCGCACGTACTTGACGACACGCGGCCCCCTGTTCGCAGCCCGCTTCAGCCCTGACGGCAAACGCCTGGCGACCGCAGGCAAAGACCGCGTGATCCGTGTCTTCCACGTCCCGGACGGCAAATTGCTCCAACGAATGCCTGACCACCATAAACAAGTCCTCGATCTGGCCTGGTCTGCCGACGGTGCACGTTTGGCATCCGCTGGCCACGACAAGAACGCCAAAGTCTTTGACACCCACGGCGGCCAGCAACTTTCAACCTACCACAAGAGCGCCGAAAGCGACTTTGCTGGCCTGGTTTACGGAATTGCTTTTACGCCTGATGGACAGCGCGTCATTTCCTGCGGCAATGACCATCGCATCCGTATCTGGCAATCCCACGATGCGAAGCTAATCCGCCGGATCGACACCCATCAGGGAACCGTATTCCGCGTCGTGGCAACGCCCGATGGGCAAGTTTTCAGTTGCAGTGCGGACCAGACCGTTCGCGTACATACGCTCGCTAGCGGCAAACTTTTACGCACCTATACCGACCACTCAGAGTGGGTCTATTCGGTCGCCGTCCACCCCGCTTCCCAAATCTTTGCCTCAGGCAGTTTTGACGGCGAGATCCGCATACGCAGGATGGACAACGGCCGCTTGCTGCACGCTTTTATCGCTACCCCTTGAAGGACACTGGGGCACGTCCGTCAGCACCAACACGCACCGCAGCAAATGCAGCTGGAGTTGGCTACGCCGGTACCCTACACTAAAGCCTCTGCATCGCGACCGCAGCCCGGCCGTGGCGACCATCCAACACCCGGGCTGCACGCCGGACAGGCTGTGAACGAGGTACTGCCGTGTTTCCCGCTCCCCGGACCGCACTGTTCATCGCAGGCTTGTTGTGCCTGCCAGAGCTCGCCCAGTCTGGCGAAGTTGCCTTCCGGCTGCACACCGTCGACGCGACGTCGACCTATAGTGCAGCCGCTGCCTTCGACGTAAATCGGGACGGGAAACTGGATATCGTTTGTGGTGGCTGGTGGTACGAGGCGCCCACCTGGAAACGGCGTTTCCTACGGGACGTCCGCGTCATCCGAGGCCGTTACGACGACTACGCGCACCTTCCCATGGACGTCAATGGAGATGGCTGGACCGACTATGTGAGTGCAAATTGGCGGAGCCAATCCCTGTACTGGGTAGAGCATCCTGGACCGTCACTGGGTCCCTGGACCAAACACCTGATTGCCAGCCCCGGTGGGATGGAAACCGCACGACTGGTTGACGTCGATGGCGATGGAAGACTCGATGTGCTACCCAATTGCGTACGGACCCCCACCGGTCAACCCTTTGCCGCCTGGTGGGAACTCCAACAGCCCTCCAACAACCAGCCACCACGCTGGCTTCGCCATGACCTGCCTGCCGAAATTGCGGGCCACGGAATCGGCTTTGGGGATCTCAATGGCGATGGTCGCAACGACATCGTCGGCACCCAAGGCTGGCTAGAAGCCCCCCTCAATCGCCGCCGCGATCGGTGGCACTGGCACCCAGACTTTGAACTCGATCGTGACTGCAGCATTCCCATCCTGGTCCACGACGTCGACGCCGACGGGGACCAGGATCTCATTTGGGGACGCGCCCACCACATTGGCCTGTACTGGCTTGAACAGCAGACCGATGGCAACGCCACCCGCTGGGTTCGCCACGCCATCGACACCAGCTGGTCGCAGGCGCATAGCCTGCTGTTGGCAGATCTGGACAACGACGGAAGCCTCGAACTGGTTGCAGGTAAACGATACCTGGGTCACGAAGGCAACGATCCAGGCGAGTACGACCCACTCGTGGCCTACTGGTACCAGTTTGATTCTCAACGGAAAAGCTGGCAGCGGGGCGCCATCTCAGCTGGTGGACCCGCCGGCTTCGGTCTCGACCCCAAGGCCATCGACCTCGATGGCGACGGTGACCTCGATCTGGTTGGTCCGGGTCGCAGCGGCATCTACTGGTTTGAGAATCTACTCGTCGGGAAGGGACAGCGAGATTCACCTCCCCGCTCCTGGGACTACTCCGACCACGCCCAGTTGCGGGTCGTCCGTGACGCGGCTGGAAAGCAGCAACCGGTAGCTACTCCGCACGACTGGGCGCGGCGGCGCCAGCACATCCTGGCGGGCCTGCAGCGGGCGATGGGCCCCTTGCCCGCCACGACACAACGAGTCCCGCTTGACATGCAAGTGCACGACACCAGCCAAACCACTCATTACCGCCGACTCACGATCTCGTTTGCCAGCGAACCAGGAGACCGGGTCCCCGCCTTTCTTTTGATCCCGCATGACCTCAAACAACGTGGGCCCGCGATGCTCTGCCTGCACCAGACAACCGGTATCGGGAAAGGCGAACCCGCCGGTCTCGGCGGCCGATCAACGTTGCACTATGCGCACGAGCTGGCCAATCGCGGTTACGTTTGTCTGGTACCCGATTACCCGTCTTTCGGTGATTACCCCTATGACTTTCAACGGCAGGGAGGCCATTACGCCAGCGGCTCGATGAAGGCCATCTGGAACAACTTGCGCGCGGTCGACCTGTTGCAGACACTGCCCGAGGTAGATCGTGACCGTATTGGCTGTATCGGACACTCCCTGGGAGGACACAACGCCCTTTTCACCGCTGCGTTCGACCAGCGGATTCGCGCCATTGTGACCAGTTGCGGGTTCACCGCCTTCCACCACTATTACGAGGGTAACCTGGCAGGCTGGACCAGCCCCCGCTACATGCCACGAATTGCCCAGCAATATGGCAACAGCCCTGACCGGGTTCCGTTCGATTTCTACGAAGTCGTGGCCGCCTTGGCACCGCGCCCTGTCTTCATCAACGCACCCACCGGGGACGGCAACTTCGCCGTCAACGGCGTCCGCAAAGTGGTCACCCAGGCAAATTTGATTTACCAGCTACGAGGTGCATCCGACGCTCTCCGTGCCGAATACCCAGAATCCGCCCACGATTTCCCGGACGCCATTCGCGAAGCCGCCTACACGTGGCTGGACGAACGGCTATAACGTGCCTCCACGCTAACCCAGGAGTGCTGCATTGCCCCGCCTGCTGTTCCATCCATCCCCCACAGTGATTCGTGCCGCACTGGTTCTCCTGTTCACGGCCCACATCGCTATCCGCTCCGGCACTGCCCAAGATGTACCCGCCCCGGTACGCGCATTAATCCAGCGTTTGTGTGTCGACTGCCATAGCGGTGACTCC
>CAZITS010000467.1:0-5080 GCA_964542185.1 uncultured Pirellulaceae bacterium | reverse complement strand
GCTAACGCGATTGAGCAACCCGAGAAGATCGCCAGACTCTTGTTCACTGTGACGGGCAAACCCTCTCAGATCACAAAAAAGTACGGACACGTCAACTTCACGCGGAGCGAGAATGTCGTCTGGATCCTGGCCGGCCAGGACATCGATCACGGCTGGAGAAAAGAACTGATTCAAACGTTCGGAGCGCCGCACCTCGCGGAGGTTACTCAGTGTGCTTGCCGCAAGTTCGGTGAATTTGACATCGTCTTGAAATTCGTGTGGCGGTGTCTGGGAGGTCGGCGCAGCAGTGGAATCCATGGAGCCGGCTAAATAGAAAGCCCAATTGCGACAGGACGCTCCAACCAGAGGTATACAAAATGCCCAGTCGAAGCTCTCAGATTGTGTGAATCCGGTTTGTTTGGTGGGCCCGTTCCAGACATGTACGATACTCTGCGATTGCTGGAGTGCCTCTCGGATCAGGCCAGCACTGGGTGTGAAGGCAGCGGTGGAAGTATCTCGATGATCCCAGTGCAGTACTTCCACGTTACCATCTGGTGTGTGGCCGCGCAGTCTCACCAACGCGGCGGCGTCGGCGCGAGGCACGCCACCGAGCAAGAGATTGACCAGCTGAACGAAGAGTTCGTGATCGTTGTTGGCACGCGCAATGATGCCAGGAAGGCGGCTGAGTACATCGATGCGTTGATCGGCGTGTCGAAACTGGATGCTCTGCAGGAAATCCGTGGTGAACGTCTGCTGGTCATCTGGTCGCGGAACCTGGACTGCGACCCGTACCTTGGCGTCCACGAGCGTAAACGTCGTGTCGCCGATGACGAAGTGCTGGTTGGGGCGCAGCGAAAACCGGCTTCGTGGGCGTCCATTGAAGTAGACGGGATTGGAAGCCTCGTCCCTTTGCTGAACTTCAAGGGAGCCTTCCGTCCAGCGTACAGTGGCGTGTTGTCTGGAAATCTGGGGATCCCAGGGGATCGACCAGTTTCCGCAGGTCCGTCCAAGCACGATTGGCTGGTCCGGGAGCAGGCCCCGTCGCCAGCGGAATTGAGGTTGGCTGCCCTGCACAATCAAATCCGGCATGTATGCCATTTTACGCGCGGACTCGCTGGATTGCCAGAAAGGTAATTTTGTCTGTACTCGAATGGACGATATCCCAGGGTCCGCGCCTGCAACAGGACAGGGGTAACCCTGGGGCAGCCCGTAAGGGGTTCAGTGGGAGCAGCGGATTTGGCGGTGTGGCGGTTGTGCGGACGTTATGGCCACGCCACAATTTCAGATCGTAGAGAGTCCGCACTGTTCGAGGAATGACCAGGAGAGTGATCATGTTCAAACCGATTGTCGCAGTCGCATTTCTGGCACTTGCAGTTCCTTGTCTGTCTGCTGAAGAGCAGTTCGTTGCATCGCCGTTTACCGCCAAGAACGGCTTTACGACGGGAATTGAAGGACCCGCGTGCGATCGGGCGGGCAATCTCTTCGCAGTCAATTTTCAGCGACAGCAGACGATCGGTGTTGTTTCACCGGACGGTCAGGAAAAATCTTACGTGACCCTGCCGGGTACCAGTATTGGTAATGGTATTCGTTTTGACCGTCAGGGGATGATGTATGTCGCTGATTACGTGAACCACAACGTCCTGCGGGTTGACCCGAAGACTCGAAAAATTTCTGTGTTTGCCCATGACGGTCAGATGAATCAACCAAACGATCTGACGATCTCCAAGGATGGAACACTCTTCGCGAGTGATCCTAACTGGGGCAAGAGTACCGGACAGATTTGGCGCATCGATCCAAAGGGAAACATCCGTCGAGTCGCGGCAAATCTGGGTACAACCAATGGCATCGAGGTAAGCCCAGATGGGCGGACGTTGTATGTCAATGAATCAGTACAACGAAACGTCTGGAGATCTACGATCGACAGTGAAGGGAATTTGACTGATAAGCAACTCGTCAAGAAGTTTCCCGACTTTGGCTTTGATGGTATGCGGTGTGATGTAGATGGTAATCTCTACATCACTCGGCATGGCAAAGGAACCGTGGTGAAACTTTCGCCCAAGGGAGTGGTTTTGCGTGAAGTAGATGTCTTGGGAAAGAATCCAACCAATATCTGTTTTGGTGGGATCGATGGGCGCACTGCCTATGTCACCGAAGTCGAGGGTCGGCGTATTGTGCAATTTCGCGTAGACCGCCCCGGTCTGTCGTGGCAACGCTGGCAGGAGTCGCGTTGAATGCAATCCGCCGTGTTTCCGCGACAGAATGCTTCCGAGAAGATCGTCTCGGGGCGCTCAGGTAACGCTTGATTTGTCGCGCGGTCGCAGCAGCAGGGATGTGACGGTCATGCCGATGCCGATGACGACTGCACTGGATGCCAGATAGATCAGCTGCGTCAGACGCTTGTAATTCTGTTGATTGACGACGTATTCCGGGATTTCAAGCGTGCGCACGTCGGTCAGGCCTTTGTTGCGGATGTTTCCCCAGATTTCCAGTAACTCGGTTGGCGAGCGTTGATCCAGAAACTTGAGATAGTCGTCTGCGATTGTTTCGATGGTGTCTGTCGTGTCGATTTGGGAACGCAGGTAAGTCGCAAAGCCGATGCCTCCGGAAGCGGCAACCGCGGTTAACAGGCCGCCGGTGAACAAGAGGGCTTGCAGACGAGTCCAGGTGCGACGTTTGTGATCCGGACGATCTGTTGAGTCGGTTACGGGCTCAAGCTGACGCAACTCCGTGAAGGATGGTACGTCTAGATTCTTTCCGCATTCACACACCAACTGGTCGCCGGCTTGAGAGGCCGTCACGGTGATCTTGGCGCCGCAGTCACAGAGCAGCAGGTATTGTTGGGCCATGGCATCCAGGTCTTGGGGCGAAGACGTTTTGACGGGTAGTGTAAATCGCTCAGACAGTTAGCAGTCCAGCGGGTTTTCCTGAAAACACCTTTGATCGGATCACCGCCCTCGGGTTGTTGAGGGCCCTGGGGCTGTTGGGGGATTGGGCGCTTCTGCGCGAGCTCTTATCCTCTGATCAGACCGAGCAGAAATGAAAGCATGGACCGTTAGTCAGGAGCAGCCGAGCCCCGGGCGGCCCACCAGGGAAGGCTGATTCCACCGTCGATGAGCAAGTTGGCTGCTGTCATGTATTGATTCTTGGGGTCCGCCAAAAAGAGTATGCCTTCTGCCATCTCTTCGGAGGTTCCTAACCGGCCAAGCGGAATTTTGGCGCCGGCGCGTTGGAGCGTTTCTTCGTCGGCGAATTTCCGTTCTCCGGGGGTATCGGTCCAGCCTGGCTGAATCATGTTCACGCGAATTCGGTGTGGGGCGAGTTCAATCGCGGCAGTTTTGGACATGTGTTCCAGGGCCGCTTTTGACATGTTGTATGCCATTGAGCGGGGAGCCGGGATAAACGCATGCGGAGAGCTTACCAGTACCACAACGCCTTCACTCGCCTGCGCGATCATTTGACGTGAAGCGGAACGCAGTAAGTTAAAGGCACCCCACATGGTGACATCGATAGTGCGTCGAAAACCGTCCATGTCTGCCTGGTAGAACAATTCACGGTCACTGTAGGCTGCATTACTAACGGCAATGTCCAGTTTGCCGAATTGTTCAACCGTCTTTTCGACCATTGCTTCGACGGCCTCCAAGTCGGCGACATCGGTCTGAATTTTGATAGCCTGGCCGCCGGCATCACGAATTGCCTGTACGACTTCTTCTGCCTGCTCATCGTGCGAGCGATAGTTGACAGCCACCGACGCGCCGGCGCGGCCCAACGCGACTGCTGTTGCACGCCCGATACCTAAACTGGCACCCGTTACCAAGGCCACATGTCCCTTGAGATCAACTGAAGTCATAGCGATTCTCTGCTACCGATAGAGCGAAAAACAAACGAAGTGGTCTGACAGCGGAACAAAAGCACGGACACGAAACGCTGGTACTGGCCGGCTCGTCTCGCATACAGCTCAAGCATCGTCGCGATTTATCTGAGCCGACCCAATAACCCATACAGAGACGTATTCTTGAAGAGAAAACAGAATTCGAGGCAGGCGCGCCGATGGAGCGGTCCTGGGCGTCTACAGCCTATGCTAACTACCTCTTGTCAGGCCGACAAGCGGCAACTGTTTGCTTTGCGGGAGGGGGTGCGGGCGATCGTCTGGAGCCTGTTTTCGCTGCGGAAAAGAGGCTCGGATGCGACCTTGCGGGGAATGAGGTGACCCTGCGGGGGCAGCCGCAGTACAAGAAGTTGTGGTGGAGAAGCGTTTTGTGACTGGACCTCGCGATCTGGCTAGGTAAAATCTATACACCTTGCGGAAATTGGCGATGCGATAAAGCTGGTGCCAGTTGGCTACCTTAGGACGTCGGCTCGCGAAATTTGGGACGAAAAAGCAGGAATGCTCGGACAGGATCCACTTTGTGGCTTGTTCGTTTTAGTCGTCCTGGTGCTGAACGCACACTCTGCTGAGACGTCGACTTCACATCGTTGAAACTGACAGTGAATACAGTTGGTTTGCGGTTATCGTTCCGGCAGGGATGCGGAATGGTGAAGTTAGGTAAGCGGTTTGCGGACCGTTTTGTTTGCGTGAGCGCAATCTTCTTCCAAATATCAGACGCGGAAAAACAGTCGCGAAATCGGTGGTAGAGTTGGCTAGTTTCATGACTATGATTTGATAAGAGAGGTCATCGTTTGAACTACGTGTTCGGCAGGTAAAAGTAATCGCTACAGATTGCCGTAACCGTTGAAGTCGGGCACGCCCTGCCCAAAGGGACGGATTGTATGCGGACGTCCCCCCCTCCCGTTTCACTGTCGACCGACAGTCTGCCTTATAGAGTTTAGGAGTGCTGGCTTGTACAACCCAATCATCGATGACTTTGATAGCGACGCTGCTCCATCACGGGATGCTGAAATCCAGGTAGAGCCAATCGTTGAGGTAGACGAGGAGCTCAACGAAGTTTCGAAGTCGATGGAGCCCGAGACGAAGAGCAAGCAGCAAGACGAACTGTTGGTCCCCGATGACAGCGAGTCGTGGTCTGACGATCCGGTGCGGATGTATTTAACCCAGATGGGTGAAATCCCGCTGTTGACGCGGAAAGAAGAGATTCGCTTAGCC
>CAZITS010000466.1:0-5081 GCA_964542185.1 uncultured Pirellulaceae bacterium | reverse complement strand
AAAACCTTCACGGCCCTGTACTGGCGTGTCTGGAAGTCTGGGACCGCTTGAAATCTGGTGAGATTTACCCACCGCTGCCGCCCAGCCAGTTCCTCGATCGTCTTGACCGCAATCGTGACGGCATGCTCTCGCGCAATGAATTTTCAGACGGCTACTACCGTCAGCTCTATGATCGCCTGATCGAACGGTTTGATTTGGATCCGGAAAAGTCGTATCCACTGGAACAACTCGCTGATTCGCTCGACTGGAAAGGATCCCCCACGATCTCGTGGGGCAAGAATTACGATGCCCAGACACGTACAGACAATTCCCTCAAAGACAGTCGCTTCGTCCGCGGCAGCGAAGTTACCACGATTTTCAAAGAACTGACAAGCGAGGCCGCCGATATCGCAGTACGTATCGAACGCGACGATAAAGTCGTCTCGTTAGGAACGATCGTAGGGGCCGACGGATGGATCCTGACGAAAGCCACGGAACTGATAGATACCAATAAGACCGACGCGAAAAACAAACTCGTCTGCGTACTTGGTGACGACCGCAAGTTGCCCGCCAAACTCGTGCGCACACACCAGCCGTATGACCTGGCACTCCTTAAAGTTGATGCCACGAATCTGCCAACCATTCCCTGGTACTCTGGCGACAAATTACCGCTGGGAAGCTGGCTCATCACCATCGGCCCCAAAGGCGAACCTGAGTCCGTCGGTATTGTGAGTGTCAGCGCACGCCGAATCGTGGGGACCCCCGGCGTCCTGGGCGTTGAGATTGCCCGCAGCGAAACCGAAGCGCAGGTCGTGCGTGTGTTTCCCAAGAGCGGGGCCTTGGCAGCTGGCATCAAAGCTAAAGATATCATTACGCACGTATTCGACACGGAAGTCCACAACATCAACGAACTCCGTGGACAACTCTCCGAAAAACGTGCTGGAGACATCGTGACGCTCAAGATCAAGCGGGGGGACGAAAATCTCGTATTCAAAGTCACACTTGGTCAGGCCGACGACATCTTTTTCCAGTTTGCACCGACTCAATTCAACGGTCCATTAAGTAGCCGTCGAGATGATTTCTTCCGAGCGATTCAACACGACACCGTGATCCAACCGAACCTCTGTGGAGGACCTGTTCTGGACAGCCGTGGCCGCATGGTAGGTCTCAATGTAGCGCGTGCAGACCGCATCGCCACCTACATGGTCCCCAGCACGATTCTGAAGTCACTTGTGGTCCAATGGACTTCCACCGAACAACCGCCCGAACCTCAATAACAATATCCGGACTCAGCATGCGTCACTTTTCGCTCTGCCTGCTTTACTTGCTGTTTCTCACGGTTCCCTGTGCTACTGCCCAACGGCCATTCCGTGGTGGCCGCGGAATCTGGGGGGCCGTGCGGAACGATAGCTTGTTGACTCTCGCCGCGATCGAGGAAGTACGTAAAGAAGTCCGCCTCCGAAAGGAACAAAACGAATTAGTCGATGCGTTATTGGTCGACGTGCGTGCACAATTCCGCAAGAGCTTTGAAGGCGTGAATCCCTTTCGCAATGGAGTTGACGAAGCCCGCGGTAAAATCAAAGAGATTTCCGGGCGTTTTGACGTTCTGCTGAAAATTGTCTTGGAACCGGAGCAACTGGAACGCCTCCAGCAACTCCAATTGCAACGTGAGGGGCTGCGGGCGTTGGATCGAACAGATTTCCAGGAACAACTGAGCCTGGAAGAGACGCAATTGGAGGAAATCCAAAAGCTGCTCAAAGAGGGGCGCAAACGAATCCAGGACTCCGGCGACGACCGCAAAGCAGCGCAAAAGCAGCGCTCCCAGTTAGAAACTGACGTTCTCGAGCTGCTCAACGACAAACAAAAAGAAAAATGGATCGCCATGAAGGGCAAAACCTATCGATTCCCCAAGCCCGAAGGACGATCCACGAATCGCGACCAGCCTGCTGAACCGGACGGCGACGAAGACCCTTAGAGTGCAACCGCATGCATTGCTGGTAGAGGGTTGACACCAGCCCGGGTCCCGCAGCAGGCGTCAGGACCACCAGTCCGATCTGGTTACGACATCAACCACTGCGCGACGCTCATGTATACGACAATCCCCAGAATGTCGATGATACCTGCGACAAAAGGGTTGCTCATTAGTGCCGGATCGAGCCCCAGACGTTGAAACAACAGGGGCAGCAGCGCACCCAGTACGGTTCCACTGACCACGACTAATAGCACGGTGACTGGTACTACCAACGCGTTGGATGGGAGCGCATCAGTGCTCATCGGTTGGATCAGGGAAACCGCAACATAACCGATCGCCGCCAGGAAGAACCCCAGCAAGAGCCCTTGTAGCACCTCTCTCCACAGCACCGTTCCCCAATCGCTCAGTCTGATGTCACCTGTCGCCAACGCCGTCACCACCAGCGTAGCTGACTGGCTACCCGAATTGCCACCGCAAGAGATTACGAGTGGGATGAACCAGACCAGCCATTCCCATTTAGCGAGTTGATCCGAATAGAACTCCAGCGCACCAGCGGTCAAGATTGCCGCCGCAAAGAGAATCGTTAACCAGATCCCACGCTTCCACCCTAGCGTCAATACGTGCGTTTTAAGGTAACTCGTGTCCAAAGGAGCCACTGCAGCACTGCGGTGCGCATCTTCGGTCGCCTCTTCACGCACCACGTCTATGACATCGTCATGCGTGATAATACCAACCATCACTCGCTCGCGATCAACAACGGGAATCGCCAGCAGGTCATACCGGGCAACCTGGCGTGCCACATCTTCCTGGTCATCCATCGGGTTAACGGCAACCACATCGGTCTCCATTAACTCGCCGAGTCGCGTCTCGGGCCGCCCCATGGCCGACACCAACTGGCGTGTCGAAACAACACCGCGAAGGTGGTCAGTCGCATCGACGACATACAAATAGTAGATCGTCTCAAATTGCTCCGCCTGCCTTCCTAACTCAGTCAGTGCATCGGTAACCGTCAACGCCTCGCTTAACTTGGCAATCTCGGTGGTCATCACAGCACCGGCACTGCCATCCGGGTACAGACGCAAACGCAAGATATCGTGCCGTTCGTCTGCTGGCAGGAGCTCCAGTAATTCATGAACACGATCAGCACGCACGTCATCGAGCACGTCCACTCGATCGTCTGGTGCCAGGTCGGCAACTAACTGGGCGACGCTTTCCAGCTCTTGCGTCTCGATAATTTCTGACTGCCGGTCATGCCCGAAATAACCGAATATCTCCTCCCGCAATGCCGCATCCGCGTAGCCGATCACTGACCAGGCCTCGCTGGCAGACAGCCCTTCCATGAATTCCGCCGTGCGCGCAGGATGAAGCGCAGTACAAAACTCCCGCAACGCGGGTTCATCGCGTCGCTCGAGCATCTCCCGCAATTCGGGAAGATAGAGAGTATTGATCATGGCTCTCTCCTCGATACCGCGGCGGAGCGGTCCAGGGACACGCAATCCAGCGGCGCAGACAGAATCCCCATCTTTTTTCAGAACGCCTTGGAGCGTCGCATACGACAACGAAGACCGTTGCCGAGTATCGATGGACTGCTCAAGACTGTCAATTCAAGAATAACGCGCCGTGTCAGCGAGGCGCGAGACGGAAATCCAACTTCTTCTGTGGATCCGGCCTCAACTCAGCAGACGGATTCAATTCCTTGTACAGAAGACTCGGTTGGATGTCTTGACTATTCTGGTATTTGTCACTGGAGTACTCGGTGATCTGCCCAGCAATCTGATGATAGAAAATCTGACAAATGCGCACACCTGGGTAAATACGAACTGGCTGGACGGCAAACATTTCAAGTGTCCAGAATCCCTGAAAACCTACATCGCCAAATCCCGCAGTGACATGAACAAAAAGTCCGAGTCGCCCCACCGATGAACGGCCTTCAATCATCGGCACCAGATTGTGTGTCTCGGTCCTTTCCGCGGTACGTCCCAAATAGAGCTGATTGGGGCTGAGCACTAATCCTTCCTCTGGAATGACAATACGGCGAGTCCGATTGGGCTGACGCATGTCAAGCACGACCTCTTCGTAGGTCAAAATCTCATCGTGCAGCGTGAGGTTGTAGCTGTTTGGATTCAGGTGCTGCTCGTCAAATGGATCGATAATGACATCAGTGCCCAAACGCGCATGGATTTCGTCACCCGAGAGAATCATCGCAAGGACTCGCTTTGTGTCGTAGTCGAGTTCACGGAGAAACAACCACCGCAACAATTACTAATTGTGACCGCAGCCTGTACTCTGCAAAACCACTCCCCGCCGAGGCCTCACGGCACACCTGGACGGATCAGCCGCAGACTCTCTGTCCTCAGCCCACGGACTGATAGGCACGCTGCGTCAGCCCTTCTGGGGACCCTAATTCTAACGGCAATTCTAACGGGTCACATGGGGAAGTCATCCCTAAGCGTGGACGATTCCCGTGAATGCGTTGCACCTTGTCCGAGGAAGCCGATAACCACCACTCTGACAACTACTCCCAATCTATTCATCTGCCACGAAATACCACAATGCAGAGACTTAAATGCATGCCTCTTCCCGGAATACTCCAACCACGGGTCAATCTAGGTTATTGAACCAAAGCGGGGGACGGCTGACACCGAGCATGGCCACACTGGATCTAACGGCACGGACCAGTGGCCAGCTGGAAATTCTGATGAAGTACGTCACAGTGTCAAGTATCTCTACCGGTCAATCCAGCCATTGACGGGAGGCCAATCAACACACTAGCCTGAATCATCTCAGTAACGGTCCCTCAACGCCGAACTCCGCTGCGACTCGACCGCAAGCACGCGGACAAACCTCTGTTGGACACTACGGACAAGAAAGACACTGCAAACAAGCAACCCGGACAGATCGAGACACAAACAAACACTCGATCCCGCATCGGCTCACCAATTCAGAACCAGTCTCGCTGGGATCCGCTACGCGGAAGATGACGCATCGCATCCATCACCACGAGATGCTGAAGCTGGACGGCCTGAGGGAGTCGCGTACCCAACCCATTCCCGCAGCTTTTTTTCAGGTCAATGCCTTGAATGACTCGCCACCCCAAACAGACGAGCAAGCGGTTGCTGCCTGCCACGCC
>CAZITS010000465.1:0-5081 GCA_964542185.1 uncultured Pirellulaceae bacterium | reverse complement strand
GAAAATCAATCCTTATCTGCGGCCATTACTCGACGCTTTACGCGAAATGATTGACCACGAACAGATTCGTCAATTCATGGAACAGCAAGTGATTGAAGTGCTGCCCTTAGCTTACATGCGCGGCAGAACGCTAAACAACGCATTCATCATTCTGGATGAAGCACAGAATTCGACGATAGCACAGATGAAGATGTTCCTGACTCGAATGGGAGAACATTCCAAGATCGTAGTGTCCGGGGATGTAACCCAGATTGACTTGCCCACACCGTCGCGTAGTGGTTTGACGGATGCGTTGAAACGTCTGCAGAAAATCCCGGGGATCGCACAGATTCAGCTCCACAAATCGGACATTGTTCGCCACCCCCTCGTCCAGAAAATTGTCGAGGCGTACGAAGGGCAGTCTCCACCAGAAACCAACAAGAAACGTCGGCAAACCAGATAAAATCAGGATCGAAGACTCTCGGCAGCGTCAGGCAAGGCGATGCAGCCGAACTGGCATTCCGTGGCAAAACGGTCTGTCGATTCGCGACTTTCACAGAATCCATGTACCATAGACGCCTTCGGATGTTTGAGATCCAAGATTCTCACTGTTGGGAATGACCACTTCGCACGATGCACGACAATGTCTCGGGAAAAACAGGCGTCTTCGCAAGAGCATGTAACCGCGAGTGAAGCTCTTACCGTCGAGTTAACTGACGCATCAACCACAACTCCTGATCATCGGCTGTCGGAAGCGGCTCGCCTGATCATGGCTGATTTCGAAATACAAGCAGGTAGTGTCAGTCTTGCCATTGTCGACGATACCACCATCCACGAGTTGAATCGGCGCTACCTCGGCCACGATTATCCAACCGATGTGTTGAGTTTCGTCTATCAGCAACAATCGAACCAATTTGATGGTGAAGTTATCGCTAGTGCAGAAACTGCAGCGCGAATTGCGGCTCAAAACGGCGGATCGCTCTGTGACGAATTATTGCTCTACATCATCCACGGAATATTGCATCTGGTTGGCCTTGATGACCAGAATGAAGCAGATCGTACCACCATGCGGCAATACGAGAGCAAATATCTGCGACATTTCGGCCTGGACGTTCAACCTATTGACGACACTGACCAATCCTAGCCAGCACATTCTGGACAATCGCACCTGAGCGGAGGTGATGCGCCACAGTGAATCTAATATTGACCTCAGTCATCGCGCTCTCGATCACCGGATTCGCGGCAACTGGCGCCAGGGTATTGCGTGATTTTTCACGCCGTCGACTCGAATTAATATGTCGTCGCTACCAGCGTCGCGACTTGTTCCACGAGATCATCACCAAGTGTGAGTCTGTTGCACTCGGCGCGCAATCGCTACGATTGTTAGCGACCGCGTCTTTTCTAATTACCGCGGCCTGCGCCATGATTGACGGTGTATCTTCCAAAGCACCGGATTTGATACATGTATTTCTACTGATCCTGTCAACAACCCTCTTGCTTTCCGCGGCGACTACCTGGGTTCCCGTTGCCGTAACACGGCTTTGGTCGGCTCGTTTCTTGTGGCACACCTGGCGATTCTGGAAGATCCTGGCATACATGATGGTGCCGCTCACATCCGGCGGCTTCATTGTTGACGCCATTTTGCGGCGTTTAGCGGATCAACCATTAAGTGCCGACCAGGAAGAGGAAGCGTTTGAAGAAGAAATTCGAACAATGGTCACAGCAGGAACCCATGAAGGTCTGCTCGAAGAAGACGCCCGCGAGATGATCGAGGGTGTAATGGAACTAGGTGACACGGACGTGTTAGACATCATGACACCGCGTTCGGAGATGGATGCATTAGACATCAGTCTCACCTGGAATGAAGTGTTGGAATTTGTGATTCGTGTACGACGCACGCGAATTCCGGTCTATCGTGATACGCTCGATCACATCGAAGGCATCTTGTACGTCAAGGATCTGCTCCCAGAACTCTCGAAGTCACCCGAGCAACTACGACGCACTGTTGGAGAACTACTGCGAACCACCTGGTTTGTACCCGGGACCAAGCCCGTCGACGACCTCTTACGTGAGTGCTTGCGGCATCGAAATCACATGGCGGTCGTCGTCGACGAGTACCAGGCGGTGGCGGGCGTAGTCACAATCGAGGATGCGCTAGAAACTATCGTCGGTGAAATCGTCGACGAACATGATCTCGAAGAAGAGGCAGAAGTCATTGTCCGTGAAGATCGCGGGCTCGAAGTCAATGGCAAGGCACACGTCGATGAGCTCAACGAAGAATTTGGCTTCAATCTTCCCGAGTCAGATCATTACGACACTATTGCCGGACTGATTCTCCACGATCTGGGTTCGATTCCGGAAGTAGGCCAGTCCATCGAACTAGACGGACTACAAATCAGCGTCCTGAAAGCAACTCGGACCAGAGTTGAGCGTGTCCTGATTGAGACACCGGAGCCCCAGCATCAGGACGGCTAAGCCATACATGGCAGCAAAATCCAAACCTGACATCAGGCCAAGAGGTCGTGAACCACTTCGCCATAGACGTCTGTCAGGCGAAAGTCACGACCCGCGTAACGATAGGTCAGTCTAGTGTGGTCCAAGCCTAGCAAATACAAAATCGTTGCATGCAGGTCATGCAAATGGACTTTGTCGACTGCCGCGAAATATCCATAGTCATCTGTCTGTCCGTAGGTCAATCCGCCGCGAACCCCTCCGCCCGCAAGCCACATTGTATAACCCTGCGGATTGTGATCGCGCCCATCGTTTCCCTGGGCAACTGGAGTCCGCCCAAACTCCCCACCCCACAATACAAGTGTCTCTTCTAACAAGCCACGCTGTTTGAGATCCGTCAACAAGCCCGCAATTGGCTGGTCGACTTCACTGGCGTTCTGCTCGTGACCTGCTCTGAGACCACCATGCTGGTCCCATTTGTAACTATGTGTGCATTGGATAAATCGCACTCCTTGTTCCACAAAACGCCGAGCCATGAGACACTGCCGCCCAAAATTGCGAGTCTTCTCGCCATCGACCCCATACAATCTGAGAGTCGCCTCGCTCTCATTGCTAATATCCTGAAGCTCCGGCGCTGCCGACTGCATTCGAAACGCCAACTCGAACGAGTTGATACGGGCCTCAAGTGATTTGTCCGGTCCAGTTTCACGCAAGCGACGCTGGTTCATTGCCCGCACCAAATCCAGCTCCAAACGTTGCAGGTCGCGTGGTGTTGCCTCGGCGTTCTGAATAAATGGAATCTGAACACGGTCAGCTGAAATACTGGCATTACCAAGAGGTGTGCCTTGGTAAACAGCGGGTAAGAACGCCGAGTTGTAAGCGTTAACGCCACCATGCGTAAGTGTCGGACAAATCGTAATGTAACCGGGCAAATCCTGGTTCTCGGTTCCCAGGCCATAAAGAATCCAGGAGCCCATGCTGGGACGAACAAATGTGTCACTCCCGGTGTGCAACTCCAACAATGCCCCCCCATGACGCGAATTAGAACCATGCATGGAATTGATAACACACAAATCGTCGACGTGCCGCGCAACGTTGGGAAACAAATCACTCACCCAGGTCCCCGAAGCACCGTACTGTCGAAAAGCCCACGGCGATTTAAGCAGAGTCCCTGTGGCTGACGAAAACACCCTTGGCTTGGAAAACGGCAAAGGTTTTCCATGGTCACGCTCCAAGAGTGGCTTGTAATCAAACGTATCGACTTGGGATGGTCCACCGTGCATGAATAAAAAGATGACCCGTTTGGCCCGGCTTGCAAAGTGAGGCATGCGTTCCTGTAAAGGACTTGCGGTAGCGTGGGTTTCACGACCGACAAGATCCGCCATGGCAAGCATGCCAAACCCGGCGCTGCTCGCCTGGAGCATTTGACGACGTGAAAACACGGGTTCTCGACGATAACAACCATGCCTCATCAGAATCTACCTCAACAGGATGAAAAGTCTGCAACCCAAAACAGCCCTCATTCAGACCCAGAAGTTATTCGACATAAATGAATTCATTGGCTGAAACAACGGCTCGACAAAGACTTTGCCAGGCCTGTAATCGTAAAGTCATTTCGTCAGTTCCCCGATCTCTTACCGCCTGTTCATAACGTCGTATGTAATCCAATGATTCGTCTCGTTCCCGGGAGTCTGGCAAGCGTCCCAAAGCAGTCTCAAACAAAGCCTCTACTCTTTGGAAGTCATCCTCGATTTCGTCCATGAGTCGCTGCGCCATCAACCGCATCTGCTCTGCAACTAATTGACTGTTCATCAAAAAGAGTGCCTGGGGAGCAACCGTGGTCGTTTGTCGCTGGCCACTCAGATAACTGGGGTCGGCAAAATCAAATGCCTGAAACAAATCGTAGAGTGCACTTCGTACCACTGGCAAGTAAACCGATCGCCTGATCGATGTGTACGTTACCGGATCCACATTTGCAGTGCTGGTGACATATTGTCTGTTTGCCGTTGGCAACAATGTTCCTTCCATACTGAGATCCAGCGAATCGCCCATCACCAAGATAGTATCGCGGATCAACTCCGCCTCCAGTCGTCTGCGATCCCTCCGCCACCAGTACCTGTTCTCCGGATCAATGGCGGCAGATTTCGAATCAAATTCAGTACTCATTTGCCAGGTCGCTGATGTCATTAACAGGCGGTGCATAGCTTTGAGCGACCAGCCTTTCGCCATGAATCGAAGCGCCAGAAAATCAAGCAAGCGAGGATGTACAGGCCTCTCGCCAAGCCTGCCAAAATTGTCGGGAGAACGCACCAGCCCCTTACCAAAATGGCCCTGCCAAATACGATTCACCATGACGCGAGCCGTCAAAGGGTGACTTTGCGAAGTCAACCATCGTGCCAATGCCAGGCGACCGCTACTGCCACCTTCAATCTGCGGCGGATTGCCTGTCGACAAAACGCGAGGAAATTGCCGACGAACACGGTTTCCCAAAGTGACATGACTGCCGCGAATGTGAATACGCAAATCCTCGACCTTGCCGTCTGATACTGCCATTACGTAGGGAAATTGCGGCCGCACCTTTTCCAGATCCTGTTTCTCTGCAAGTAGCTTCTTGCGTTTTACATCTTCACTCGGGGTATAGTCTGCCTCTT
>CAZITS010000464.1:0-5085 GCA_964542185.1 uncultured Pirellulaceae bacterium | reverse complement strand
CACGTACCGCCTATATCGGTATGAGCAAAACGGGAAGTTGAATAAACCTAAACGATTCCAGGGTTTGTAATGATCGTATCACTTCCCCAATAGCACCAGCACGGGCAGCGCGCGTGCCACTGTGCCTGCATATGCCAGTTATTGCCGCGTTTTGATGCCAGATGTGCAGACGAACGCGCAGCCCAGGCCGCCGCAGCGGAGAAGCCAGTGCCCCACTCTGGGGAGGAGAGCAAAATGCGGCTGAAATGGTATTATGTGCGCCTTCGGTTTGCCCAGGAACAGTCCGCAGTAACTGGTCAGATCCAACGGCCACAGGCCGAACACGCGAGCAAGGGACTCACACAGCGGGTAAACCAGGAAAGCACACGAACTAACCTGATTCGCAAATTCGTCTGACTCTTTTTTACGCTCAGGATATTCCTACCATCATGAACACGCTCAAAACTTCACCGACACGCTGGGTTTTACTGGTCCTGTTCACTGGCCTGTTCTGTGAACCACCCCAACTGCCTGCCGCCGATGAGACTCTTGCCCTCCGACCGGCAGCGGGCGACTGGCCATGGTGGCGCGGCCCACAGCGCAACGGCCATGCCGAAGATAGCCGGCAGGCTCCCACGCAATGGGCGGCTGGCCAAAACGTCGCCTGGAAATCTCCCGTTCCAGGGCGCGGCCACTCTTCACCAACCGTAGTTGGCAACATCATCGCAATGCAAACGGCCGATGAGATTCAAGAAACGCAGTCCGTCGTGGCCTTCGATCGGCGCACAGGCAAACAGCTCTGGCAGCAAATCATTAGCCGAGGTGGACTTCCAGAGAGAATTCATCCCAAGAACTCGCACGCCACATCAACCGTCGCCAGTGACGGCAAACGACTATTCGCTGCCGCGTTTCACCACGAGTCCATTCACCTCACTACATTAACTCTCGATGGGAAACCGCTGTGGGACAAGAAGATCGGCCCGTTTCGCCCACAGGAATACAGGAACGGCTACGCTGCATCGCCGATCCTGTATGGAAATCACGTGATCGTGCTCGCGGAATGTGATGACTCGAGCTACATGGTTGCTCTTGAGCGAACAACCGGAAAAGAGATCTGGCGAACAAAACGCCCCTCCAACATCAGCTATTCATCACCGGTCATTGGCCGTGTCGCGGGACGTGATCAGATTCTGATCGGAGGCTGTTACCTCGTTGCTGGTTTCGACCCGACGAATGGCCGACGGCTGTGGGCAACCAAAGCAACAACAATGGCGACCAGCGGCACATTGGTCTGGCACGATGACCTGGTTTTCGCCAGTGGTGGTTTTCCCGATGCGGAAACAGTTTGCGTCAAAGCCGACGGCAGTGGCGACATTGTCTGGAGAAATACGCAAAAGTGCTACGAACAATCGATGATCGTCTACCAGGGTTTTGTCTACGCAATGAATGATGCCGGCATCATGTTCTGCTGGCGGGGAAGCGATGGCAAGGAAATGTGGAAACACCGTCTACAGGGCCCCATCAGTGCATCACCCGTCCTGGTCAACGGCAATCTGTACATCGCCAACGAGCGGGGAACGACATTTATTCTGCAAGCGACTCCCACGAAATACCGTGAAATTGCCCGCAACGAACTGGGCAACAGTGTCTTTGCAACACCATCCATCTGTGGTGGCCGTGTTTATCTTCGTGTCGCTGAGGAAACCGATGGCAAACGCTCCGAGACGCTCTACGCGATCGAAAACGCACAAAGCACGAATTCTCCGTGAAGCGTGCCCCTGAACGAACGGCCCGTCAGTGCCGTACAAGCAGACGTCTCCGAACATAAACATTCCTGACAGCCCCAACGAACGCCGTTAGCAATGTCGTTTACGCGATCGACCGTGGTCGTGTAGAATGGGATTTTTGTCCCTCTTTTCCGGTGGAGTACCCCGGCTGATGTCGCACTCTCTCTGCCCCTCAACTGGCGATTCCAGACCACGTAGTCGTCGTCAGTGGTTAAGCGAACTGAGCTTGGGACTCGGCAGTCTGGCCGTCACTGAATTGGCTGGCCATTCAAGCGCTCTGGCCAATCGCGGAATCCTGCAATCCACCCACCATCGTCCGCGTGCCAAGCGAATCATCTACCTGTTCCAGAGTGGGGCTCCTTCGCAGATAGATCTCTACGACCGGAAACCTGTTCTTCAACAACAACACGGCCAGGAACTGCCGGAGGAAATCCGCCAAGGGCAACGCCTCACTACTATGACGGGTAGCCAGGCTAGTTTCCCACTGGCCAGTTCCCCATTTCGTTTTCGGCAACACGGTCAGAGTGGTGCCTGGTTAAGCGAACTACTACCCCATACTTCGAGTATCGCGGACGACCTTTGTTTCGTGAAATCGATGCACACCGACGCCATCAACCATGGTCCGGCTGTCACCTACCTGCAAACCGGATCGCAATTCCCAGGACGTCCCAGTATGGGTGCCTGGCTACACTATGGCCTCGGTAGCGAAACCGAAGAACTACCGGCGTTTGTCGTGCTGGTTACCCGCAACAAGGGAGGACAACCTCTTGTTTCAAGGTTGTGGGGCTCTGCATTTCTACCTTCCAAGTACCAGGGCGTACGCTTCCGATCCGATAAAAACCCAGTGCTTTATCTCGGCAATCCCGCCGGCCTAAGTACAGGCAGCCGCCGGAGAATGCTGGATAGCCTGAGGCAGCTGCATGAACTACAGCTTGCCCGCACCCAGGACCCGGAAATCGAGACTCGTATCGCACAGTACGAATTGGCATATCGTATGCAGTCCTCGATCCCCGAGGCAGTACAACTAAGCGATGAACCTGAACATGTCTTCAAGGAATACGGAGACGACGCGAAGAAGCCTGGCACCTATGCAGCCAATTGCCTGCTGGCCCGTAGACTTGCTGAACGGGGGGTACGTTTCATTCAACTCTACCATCCCGGCTGGGACCAGCACGGCAATCTCCCGAATGCAATACGTGGACAATGTCGTGAAACAGACCAGGCGTCGGCTGCGCTGGTCAGGGATCTGAAGCGACGCGGTTTGCTGGAAGACACGCTCGTAATCTGGGGTGGAGAATTTGGCCGTACGAACTACTGCCAGGGAAAACTGACCCGCCAGAGCTTTGGCCGGGACCATCATCCACGTTGCTTTTCGATCTGGATGGCGGGCGGTGGCGTGCGAGCCGGCACAACCTATGGATCCACCGACCCTTTTTCCTACAACATCTCCAGGGACCCTGTCCACGTACACGACCTGCACGCGACGCTCTTGCACCTGCTCGGAGTCGATCACGAACGCCTGACGTTCAAACATCAAGGGCGCTGGTACCGTCTGACAGATGTACACGGTAACGTCCTCCCGAAACTCATCGCCTGAAATCAGGTCTACGGCGACCAGCGGGATGCGGGCGACGACGACGAGTTTTACGGCTTGTCCAACCCGAATAAACCTCTGGGACCATGTGTCAAACAGGTACATCTAGCGGTACCCATCAGGGAAATCCGCAGCATTGGTCCCGCCAGCGGCGTTGACCGCCGCGTTACCGGTTGCCACAATGTATGGCTTGACTGACCGTACCGATGAACGAGCTAGGAGTACGACTGGTGGGTTGCAGCGAACGACGCAAAGAACTGAAACGACGACGCCATCGCCAGCACAAAGTGGCCCAATTTCGGCGGCAGGCCGAAAAGGCAAGTGTGTCAGAAAAAGCCGGCATTGCAGTCAAACTACGACAATTGACGCCTGGTGCCGAACAGATCATCACCGAGCTAGGTCTGGAAGATCGGTAGCGACCCGTTTCCGCCGAAGCCGACCGAGGCCCAGGCCGCAACATATGTCTCTACGTCGTCAATTGACGTCGTCTGGTTCGACGTCTTCCGCGGAGGTGTCTGGCGCATCATCTTGCCAGTCTTCGGAAATCTCCTCCATCGCATCCTGAAGTCGGGCCTGGTCGCTCTGGTCTTTCTGCCGTCGCTTTTCCAGCTCGATCTGGCCAGTGCGCCGGTAGTCCAACATCTTGTCGAAAGCCAGGCCTAACCAGAGCGATGCAAACGGTACGTTGGGAAACCGCTTGACGCCATTCTTGGTGCGGTGCGTGATGTCAGCAGCTCCCATTAGCGCTAATTCCAATAGATCCTTCGTCTCCCGCCGCAAACCTCGGGCAAAAATCGGCTCACGTGCCGTGCCCATAAGGAAACGAAACTCGTACACATAAGATTCGTCAATCTCGACGCGCTGAAACAGCCAGGCCCACAACACTTCACAGACAATTAACCCGGCAAAGAAGTACGCCGAAACGAGATAAAACCCTGGGGTGACCGTAGCCTGCAAACTATCGAGATGATTCACCACACCCGCCAGCAGATCTAATTCAAGTTCATGGGTGGCATAATATGAACCACCCAGAACTGCCAGCACTACAACAATGAGAATCGCGACTCGCAACACATTGAAATTGTGCATCGTGGTCATGTAACAAACACCGAGTGAGATGAACCAAACCATCGTCAACCACCCGGGCTTCAGACCCCATGCAGCCATACCAGTCGTTTCGGCCTGAGTTTCTGCAGGCTGCTCCTCCGTTTCTCCATCCGCTTGAGCTGGTTCTCCATCCGCTTGAGCTGGCACGTCGGTATCGCCAGCTTCTGCCCCCGCGTCGTCAGTGGCTCCTGGCGACGTTTCACTCGTTGCCGCAGCCGCACTATCAGCCGGTGTCGTCGCAGCTGCATCTCCCTCGGCCGCAGCAGCTTGGGATGCACCTGTTGCGGCACCTGCCACGTCATCGGATTCCACGACAACCGCATTCGTTGCCAGAAACCACAGTATCAGACTGCCCCAAATCATGGGATGTAAATAGACAGAATCGCTGTACCACACAAAGCGGAGGCTATAGACACGTGTCTCGTCCTTCAAAACACGGCCACGAATAAACGACACGAAATGCTTGTCGAGGAGTTTGGTGATCCAGAGGATCGGGATGAACAGCAACTTCAGCCAACGCAACTTGGATGAACTGGAATCCGATTTATTCATAAAGGGTCTTTCCGTTCACGATCGTGAAGGTGGGTACTCACGGGACAGGCGTTCGGAAACGAACGC
>CAZITS010000463.1:3905-5089 GCA_964542185.1 uncultured Pirellulaceae bacterium | reverse complement strand
CGCGGGAGTTGTTTGAATCTCAACGCGGCGTACCAGTCTGACACCAGCCCCCCATCACACCGACGGACCATTACGGTGCGGGCTTGCCGGAACGCAGCGGAACCCGTGCCAGCCAGAGATCGGCTGAATCTTTTGCAGCAAATTCACCACCGTATTCGTGACCTGAACGGTGATAGACAACCAGCATCGCGTCGCCGTCCCGTACTGCCGTAGCGTAAGAACTATCGTGATTTCCCTGCAATGGCCCCAGCAAGCAATAGGGGTTCAAGCGGCCCTTGTCATAGGTGTAAACCATCGTCGCTTGATCAATGGGACGGCCAGCAACCTCCGCTCGTGCAGCTGCCGACGCTGCCGGTGGGGTATAGCGGAGCAGGCGTGAAATCAGATAAGTCACACCGTCAAATGTGTACACGGATTGGCCGGACAAATGCACTCCAGCAGGGCGCTGGCTCCATTGCTGGTAAGGAGGCAACGATTCAAGAATAAACCCGCCCACGGTCACTTGCGAACGAAGAAACGCCGTCACGCGTCCCTGCGCACCAAAAGAGAGTGACGTTTCGCTCTCGCCTTGTCCCGCTCGAATTGTGGAGACCTGCTCCCACTCAATTCCGTCGCGCGAGGTCACGAGATGCGCCAGCCGATGTGCCGCTGCGCCCGGACGATGTGCGCCGGCATACAAACGCCCCGTGTGTACGACTGGCTTCCAGAGAATGAACCCTCGTCGGTAGACCGGCTGTGGTTCACTCCAGTGGTGGCCATCATCGGTAAATGTCACCGAAACGTGAAACCCTCCTTGATCGAGGCTGTTGATGTACAGGAATAGACGTTCTTTGGTCACCAGCAACTGGGCATCGCGATCATCCCCGGCCACATCCCAGGACCCTGCCTGGGCCCACCGCTTGGTGTCTTGCGAATGCAAAACGACCAGGTCGCCATCGCGGGCCACGTGTCCGGTTCCTTTCCGAAAAGCCAACCAATACCTGCCACGCCAGTGGGCCAGTGACGCAAAGGCGTTGTGTCGGCCGTCAGCTACAATTGTGCGATTTTCCAGCGGCTTGACAAACGCACCCAGTGTATGAAGTATCTCGGTGGTGTTCTCCAAGGATGCTCCCCGCGGTGGTTGACACGATCGTGGTTGGCGGGGGCGTCATCGGCGCGTCCGTCGCGTACCACCTGTCCAAGCT
>CAZITS010000463.1:0-3895 GCA_964542185.1 uncultured Pirellulaceae bacterium | reverse complement strand
GAAAGCTCCAACGTCTGTTGGGCCGTGCCCCTCGCTGCCAGAGACAACAGAACACCAACAACAAACGAGCAAACGCCAGCAATCCGCATCGGTCTCTCCCAAATAATGAGGCTCTCTACATCCTGCTTGCACCGCGGTCCGGTTCGGGTAGGTTGAACAGCCAGTACCAGGCAGGCCTGGGCATCCTACCAGGACCACCTGACCGCAGCGACTGCACCAACTGGACGCGGCCACGGCGTCCCCGTCGCGACATACGACTTACTACTACTTTCCAGGAGTACTTTGCTATGACGTACCTACGCTATTCGCAGAGATTCTTCTGGCGGTATCCGCTGAGCTGTCTCATGGTATTTCTCGCTGGCCATTCTCTCACTGCCGCTGACCAGGTCTTGACGGTGTCTCCCGGACAACGGCAATTGTTCCTGGATGACGATGGGATCGCCACAATCGAAGGCCTGCAGCGCAAGCTCCACCAACCACGCAAAGTTGGCGCGGTGATTCGCAGCCCGAACCCCAAAGATACACTACAGACGCGAACAGCACCGGTCTGGGACCCGCAGCAAAAACAGTACAAGTTTTGGATACTGGGGTCTGAGCAGCAATTCTGGCAGAGTCCGGACGGTCTCAACTGGCGACCAGGTCCAAAGCTCAATCTGCCCGTCCGCATGGTCGTCTACGATCCCCACGATCCGGACCCAGCGCGACGATTCAAGGCGGCCCTGCTGAATCAAGGATTTGCGGTCTCACCAGACGGGATCACCTGGACCCAGCTCGACACGCCTGCCATCCAAAGCTTTGACGAAGGTAATTTCAGTTACGATCCACAGCACGGACTGTTCATTCACACGGTGAAGCGAAGTGGTCCCTACGGCCGGTCCGTGGCCGTCGCCACAAGTCGTGACTTCACCAACTGGAAGGATTACGGTGTCGTCTTTCACGCCGACGACCTCGACCAGACAATTGGCCGCCGACGGATCGCCGAACGGCTGGCAAACCCCACACTCAAACAAACGGAATACAACACACCGGAACACTACAGCGTACAAATCTACAACATGGGAGTGTTCCACTACGAAGGTCTGTACATCGGGTTGCCTTCGATGTACCACCACACTGGCAAAGTCCCCACCGATTGGCCTGGATTCGACAAACTGAACCTCTCTCCCTATATCCTTGGGCTGGTGCGCAAATATGGTGACTACACAGGTTTCTACAACATCCAGATGGCGTGCAGCCGCGACTTGAAGAACTGGCAACGGATCGGGCAGCGAGAGCCTTTCCTGTCCACTTCACCGTTGGGTGCCGGCGCCTACGACATCCAAACGATCATCGGCCCCTCCGCACCGGTGGTTCACAATGACGAGCTCTTCTTTTATTACACCGGCATCAAACAATATGCATTCGTAGGATCCGGCAACGACCCGAGTTACGAAGATTATGTCCCCGACGCCGGGGCCATTTGCCTGGCTATATTGCGCCGTGATGGGTTTATTTCGCTCGATGCGGGCGAAACTCCGGGGAAACTGACAACCCGCCCATGTGTGCTTCCGGGCGGCCGTTTGCGCGTCAACGTCGCAGTGCGAAAACACGGGCACCTGCAGATCGAAGCGTTGAACTCCAATGGAGACGTCCTTGCCGTTTCCGTACCAATCACACGGGACGAGCGACGTGCGGAAGTCACCTGGAAACGTGGCAATATCATCGATTTGAAAGGGCAGCTGGTCCACTTGCGTTTCACGCTGTGTCGCAGCGGTCTGTACTCGTACTGGTACGACACTCCGTGAACGGCTTTGCCAGATCATCCAACCAACCAGCAAGTCGAACCTGCCAGTCGACCGTTTCCCCGCTGCTTGAAACCGGCGGGTATTACCGGCGCCGTGGCAGCGGTATGCGCTGATGAAAACCGACGTCAACCACTCCCCTGTCGGGCAAGTTGTCGCTCCGTGTCGTCCGTTCATCCAGTCCTGCGAATGCCGCCAATTCGGAACCTGCGTCGATGCAAGGACTGGCCACGGATTGCCCCACCCTGGCACTCGTCAGGTAACAGGGGCCATGCGTCCCCCTGACAAAAAGCGGATCGTCCGCAAAATTGCCACCCTGATCCTCCAGCGATTTCGGAACTCCGCCTTGAATACAGCAATGGCTGAGCATCCCCCCTGAATCCACAACACGAAACGCATCTGCGTTTCCCCAGATGATTGAATTCACCATCTGGGGAGCCGCTCCTTGTCGCAGGTCAACTCCCGCAGTCCGTGCTCCCGTCACTGTACAATTGACGACACGTACTCGGCCCGCACCGCCACGAATGCGCAGCCCCTGCGGCAAGCCCTCTTCACCCTGCGCCAAGACAAGCACATTCTGCAACGTAAACTCTCCCGCTGTCGCATTCAGATCAAGGTGGCTGACCTGTGTGTTGCAGACACGAACACGGGTCCCCTGTAAAGGGCGTGGCCCACCCGGTTCCGGTCGATTCTTGGCTCCGTAATCCCAGCCGAAATGCAGAGCACCGAATCGTCCACCTTCAATTTCAACACGCTCGAGTGGCCCGTAGAAAAGAACAGGCGCGTCGCAGAAGACATCGTAGAGACGCACATCAACCAGGCGATTTCGAGGAAACTGATCACGTGGGGCGCTGTGACTATAAATCCCATATTTACCTCCAACCGCCGTGATCTGTACCCGTCGAAGTTGGATATCCCGAGACACGTCGACCGGCCCTGCGGCCCAGTGATTGCGAATCCCAAACGCATTACCTTGCGGGACATCGCTCACCGAACAATCCTCAACACGGATATGCCTCACGCCATCTTCGATCTCCCAGGCGTTCCCCGTCGAGTTGGGTGCATGCCGCGCGTGACAACGCAAGAACGTGATATGCGTCGTTATCACATCCGATCCTTTGTCCGCATCACCGCTGGCATCGAAGGCATCTTCGGTCCAGTCTTCAATCACGCAATCTCGAGCTTCGCAGTAACTCGATCCGGCACCAAAATCCAAACCTACGAACGCCCGGACGATTTTTACGTCACTGACCAGTAGCCGGCTGGCGTATTCCGCGACCACAGCGCGGGGATTGTAATAATCGGCCTGCTGGTAGATATTCGCATCGATCGCAAGGCCCAGCAGCTGCACCTTCTGCACAGGTTGCCGCGGTGTGCCGGCGATGTGAATGACGTGCACCTGGCTCTCAGTCGTCCGTTGTTGGCGCGTACCGTTGGCAACGCCATCCGCCAACTTGATGGTCGCCCCAGCACCCGACATAACCGTACCGCTACCGCGGACTCGTATTGTCCCGCGCACGAGGTAGGGTTTCTCGCTGGCAGGAAAAAAGACAACTCCCCCCCCTGCCGTCTGGACTTGATTCAACGCCTGCTGGATCGCCGGCAGGGAATCTGTCACACCATCGGCAACCGCGCCGCAGTCCGTGACATCCACCCGCTTTTGTGGAGACGGTTGTGTTGCATTCGCTGCCATACAAGACCAGGGGAACAACCGCGTCGTGCTGAGAACCAGACCACAGATCAGGAGCGCGTGTCTTGCCATCGGCTTTTCCCCATACTGGACAGATTTTAGATGCAGTCACCCCAAGCGAATGACTCCTGGTCTCGCTGTAGAGGGTAGCCGAAACCGAATGCGACAGTTACCCTGTGGAGCAGGGAACGACGTCTACCAGACTATGCAATCTGGACAGGACTTGAAGCCGTTGCGTCCTTTGCGGAGAAGTTGCCCATGATCGCAGCACGCTCTTGGACCCATCGTATTCTCCTCGTGGTGTGGGGCTGGTACCTGCTAACCTGCCTGATTGCAACACATGCCCATCCACCGAAAGCTCTCGGTATCGGGCAGGTCGCGCCAGATATCACCGGCGTTGACGTGGACGGAAAGGCATTCAAAT
>CAZITS010000462.1:0-5090 GCA_964542185.1 uncultured Pirellulaceae bacterium | reverse complement strand
TAACGGTGCATGATCTTCCATCAGCTCTTCCCCAGATTCCAATGCAAACGGACTACATCACCGAAACAGTACTACGGCCGGCAACTTCTCGCTGTGCTGGCGGCCAATGAAAACCCGGTACGCCGGGCTACCCGGTCGCATCGTGCCTCACTGCATTGCCAGGCCCTATGGCTACAGTTTCATATCTAATGCTGCCAGAACCCTCTAGACGTGCAATCCTGGCGTCTCCTTTATCACACACCTGTCACAGGAACACAACTCGCCACCACCCGGCTGACAAGGATATCGAGAAAGCAGCACGGCCGGGACTGTCGACGACCGGAGAGCGGCAGCAGGAGCCGCTACGAAACCAGCAGCAACCAGGGGATTAGCGACGCTTCACCGTACTTGCTGACTCTGGCGCGTGCGCCAAACCCGGCAATTGTGGTGCCGTCGCCGCACTCCCCAACACAACCAGTTCATCGCCCTTGAGGAAATAGGGCGACCGATAGAGAACCGTGACTCGAGGCGCGATCTTCTGGACTTCAGAAACGCGATCACGGGTAGTGATCACGTACCGATGCTCGGCAGCCAAAAATGCCCCTATGGACCGTGAACCTGGATCTTCCTTGGCTAATTCCACAACCGGACGTCTCGTGTAAAACACCCAACTCGGCTCCAGCACTCCGTAGGCTCCAAGCTGACTTGCTGGATCTTGTCGCGCCAACATCGCCAGCAATCCCAGATCCCGGCGACGTTGGTCTACGCGCACTGCGGCCCAGGCGAAAAAAACCGTTGTCAAACAAACCGCGGTTGTCGCCATCGTGTACTGAGCTATCTGCACCTGGCCACGCCGACTCAACCAGAGCCCAACTACTGCTCCCAACAATGGAATGCCACCTATCGCCGCCAGCCACTCCTCGCCTGGCAAGAAATAGTGGGCAGCAACTGGTAACGCCAGCAGCATCCCAACACCAACCAGCCCCAAGGAAATAAAAGCGGCTTGAGGCCAGTAATCGGAAACCTGCGACTCTCTGTTGCGCCAATGCTCAAAAAAACAGGAGGTCAGTAACGCCAGTGCAGGGTAACAAGGTGTGATGTAGCTAGGTAGTTTCGTTTGCGCAACAGTAAACAGGCAGACATAAACACCTACCCAGCACGCCATCAACACAAAACCATTTCGCCAGGGACCCGTCGTACGCACAGACTGAATGACATTCAGCAAAACGGGAACCGCAAAAACCGACCAGGGAAAAAAACCAACCAGGATGGTTGCCGGATAGAACCAGATGCCGCCACTATGCCCTTCCATCGCCGAGGTCGCCCGCCCCAGATTGTGCTCCAGAAAGAAACCACGTGTCCAGGCACCATCGGTTTGCCAACCAACCAGCATGTACCAGGGCAGCGCAACAATGAGCACGACTCCGATCGCAGTCAGAGGACGCATCGACCAGCATGTGCGGAGAAAGTGCACCGGGGAAAAAGGCCGCAGGCAACTGGTCACTGCACGCGACGCTGCCGAAGCGTATCTTCGCAGCCCGCCTGATTGAGACGCCAATAGACGGACACTGGTTACCGCTGGCTGCGCTATTGTGGCCGGCGACGTTGTTCGCCTGAGACGAACGATTAACAGATACATCCCGATGACGGCCGTCGGCAAAACCATTCCAATCGGACCTTTTGCCAGGACGGCGAACCCCATCGCCACATACATACTCACCACAAGGAGCCGAGAGTGCGGAAACCAACTCTGTTCCCTGGAAACCGTCTCCTGACCGGCAGCTGTAGTGCCACGGACAAATAGATAAATTGAGAGTGTAGAAAAAAAGATCAACACCGAGTCCGGGGTCGCGGCGCGGCCAGCGACATCAAACATCAGGCTGCTTGCCAGAATCACCGCAGCCCACAACCCGACACGATCCGCGAACAAACGGCGGCCGATATTCCAGGTCAACAGGCACGAACCGACCGCCAGTAACGCAGATGGAAAACGCGCACCGAACTCGTTCACACCAAACAGTGCATAGGCCGCCATGATGAACCAGTACAACAGGATGGGCTTATGGGTCCTCAGCTCTGTGTTGAACGTCGGCACCACCCAATCACCGCGACTCGTCATCTCTGCGGCACAACCGGCATTACGAGGCTCATCACGGTCCCACAAGCGTGACGCACCGAGGTTGGAAAACAGAATGATGCCGGCAGTCACCACGATCAGTAATGTCTGTCTGACCATCGAATCCGCGTCCTCCCCTGGGTCCGGATTGGGGTGAAATCCAACCGGCCCACCAGCCGCCATACGCGGCGACTTGCCGCGCGTCGAGGGAGTCTAGAATCCCGGCGTCAAACGGACAAGCTCAGTTGCTGCACAAGGCAGCGAAATGCTCTTTTCGCTGACCACACAAAGCGATAGTCTGTGCGTGTGTCACCCCAGTGAAACGAAAAACATCGGCTGGCTTCTGACCGGTCTGGCAGGGTCAAGCCCATCCTGACCCTGACTGGACATTAGCGCGTTCTGAAGCGGTCCTGGAGCGACACCCAAAAACGAGTCGATCGACCGGACACCGACCAGCACCCCTCAAAAGGACTCTGTCGACCAGGTGAGCTCCCTGAGTAGAGCGCAACGATTGCTGGTATTGGCAGCAGGATGCTTCATCCTGGCTGGTGCCGTGCTACCGCTGGACGTCGTCATGAGCCGCTGGTGGACAGGCGATCATGTGCCCGGCGATGTGGCCAAGTTCATCACACTGTCTGAGGTCTTTGCCCATGGGTTTGGCGTAGCCGTACTACTCATCGCAGTACGGCTACTCGACCATCACCGCCGCAAGTATTGGCTCCGTCTCGTCTGTTCCGCCTACGGCAGCGGGCTGGCCACGCACCTGTTCAAAATATCGATCGGCAGAACGCGTCCCAATGCGATCGAACCCGAAACAGATGTCACCGGTACGTTCGTGACCTGGCTACCTGCGTGGACCGAACGAGACTGGTCGCATCTTTTTGACCGGTCTATCCAATCGTTTCCCTCAGGACACACTGCTACGGCCGTCGGCCTGGCGATTGGCCTGACGTGCCTGTATCCTCGCGGTCGCTGGCTGTTCATTCTGCTGGCAATCGCGGCAGCCCTGCAGCGACTTCAGGCGAATGCGCACTTCCCCAGTGACGTGCTGGCCGCAGCCGGGATCGCCTGTCTCGTCGGGGCGACCCTGTGGAAGAACGAACCCTCTGCGTAACTCGCTGATCGGCTGGCTCGCGGTTTGCCCAATCGGGAACGGCGCACTCTTTCCAGTCCCGAGCTGCCGCCGAGTCTGGTTTCTTTACGTTCCGTCGCAGGGGGCATAAAATGACAGAATGCCAGCCTATTCGCCCTGCGAGTTCTCAGCTCTGGCATGTTTCTACACTCTCGGTTGTCTCGTCGTGTATGTCTCTTCTGACTTCGTTCCCCCCCTACTTCTTCTCTCTCCACGAAGTGTGCCATGCCACAGGCTATTGTCGACCCGGATGAACTAAGGCAGTTTGCCCGTTCGCTCAAGAAATTCAATTCCGAACTTCGTGAACGCTCGAATTCTGTTGCCAACCAGCTCAACACACTCGGAGCGACATGGCGGGATCAGGAGCAGAGAAAGTTCAGCGAAGATTTTGAGCAGCACCTGCAGGCCATCTACCGTTTCACCGAAGCGAGCGAACAGTACATCCCTTACTTGCTCCGAAAAGCCGAACACATTGACAACTACCTCCAGTCATGACTTGTGTCTGGCACTGGATCGCCCCTGGTGCTGCGTAGCTTTTCCCCACACGTAATGACCGCCGACCATTATGAAACAGCGTGCCCAGGTTACTTCTTTTGACGCCCTGACAGCGTTTCGAGGAGGGATTCTCGAGTTTGACGAAGCCGCACAGGCCGCGCTGGAATCGATGGTACTGGAAGTCCGTAAGGCGATGGACTGGATTGAGCACGATCGCGCGCAATACTGGCCGGCGCAAGTCCGTCACGCGTCCGACGCCCTGGTTCAGGCCCGCGCTGATTTGGCGCGCTGCGAGGTTGCCATCCGCCCCGATGAACGAAACCCCTGTACCGAACAGAAGAAACGTCTGGCGCACTGCAAACAACGGTTGCGATACTGCGAACGTAAAGTAGAAGCCGTCAAGCATTGGCGCCGTGTTCTGGATCACGAATGCACGGAGTTTCTGGGCCGTGTAAACAAGCTGTCTGGATTCCTCGAAATGGAACTGCCGAACGCTGTGGCGACCCTGGACCGGCTCATCCGAGCGCTGGAGGACTACGCACAGCCGATCCCGCTTCCCAATCGTGACTCGCCGCGCTCTCCTGCCATAGGGGACCCTCGGAAAACAAAACCAGACCACACCTCGACGCACCCAACATGAAACCACTGGTGGCTGGCCAGTAACTCATTCCGCCACTTTTCCCTGTCAGGCAATTATGAATATCTGCGATCTCAACAGCGGCCTGGGGCGACTTCAGAGGAGTGCTGCCCGTCTGAAAGAACGGTGGCAAGAAACACGCACCGTGTGGATGGACCAAACGCAACGCCAATTCCAGGAACAACATCTGGATTCATTACCGCCGCAGATCAGCATGGTGCTGGCCGCCACACAGCGGCTGGCTGAAAGCCTGGAGCAAGCAGAAAAGGCTTGCGCCGACGAGTCCGAGTATTGACAATTCGCTGATCTCTTCACGTCGTGCAGCTACGTTGCCTCGCAACTGAGACCTACACCACCGCCTCTTTTCCATCTCGATCAAGGTAGCTGTCGTGAGCCCACCGCGTTTCAGTACGCAATCTCAAAAGAAACTCGTCGACCAGCTTACCCAGCTCGTTCGCGAGCAGGTGCAATCCAGCCAACAACTGAGCACAAGTTTTCGCTCGCGCGAGGACTCAACCCAAACCCAGTTTACTACCGACGCCGACCGCCTCACGGAAAACTACCAACGTGATCGCGAACAAACCGAAACCGCGCAGCGACAACAAATCAATGACGTTCGGCAATGCTACGATACAGAATCACATCACCTGGCCTACCTCCAAGCCGAATTGACCGAACGTTCCCAGGCCAAGAGACAGGAAGCCATCTCTGAAAATAAGGCCGAGTGGGAG
>CAZITS010000461.1:0-5098 GCA_964542185.1 uncultured Pirellulaceae bacterium | reverse complement strand
CTGTAATGGCAGCAGCGCGAGCTGCCACTTCTACTACAGATGAACTGCCCTGCAGCAGGCGTAAGCGACTGTTGACCAGCCAAGCACCGCTCTCAATGCACCACGCGCCGTTTGACACAGTCGTCAGCACTGCCATAACCTGAACACACGGGAATCATGGCCTGGTCGGACAGGTAAAAATACGGCCCTGTCGACAACAAGCTGCAAACCATCTCACAGCAGTGGAAATCAAACCGGTTTGGAAACAGCAATCATTCGCAACCGGGAAAAAAGCAGCATCCAAATTCCGGACAGAAAACCACACACACCTGGTCATGAACTGAGTCATGTCGCCGGGGGATTGCAACCATTTCGCAGCAGGCGGGTTGGCCAACAAGCCCCGCAGAGAGTGTCCACCAGGGACCAGGTAGTGACTGCGATTGGTGTCGACCGCATGCTTTATTTGAGTAGACGTCGAGAAGACCTGACACTTGATCGGGATCGCGTGCCGTTGCGCGCGAATTACTTTTCGCAGCCGCTCGATGTTCCTTACTGCGTTTCAGGTACGGCAAATTCCATGCCATACATTCCGAAGGTTTATTCATGACTGTGCTGGAATCCATTCGCGACCTGTTACAGCAGCGCGCGGTTCCGTTTCGCGAAGTCCAACACGAGCCAACACTGACTTCCCAGGCTGCTGCGGAAGCGCGCGGTGAAGAACTCAAACACGGTGGCAAGGCCCTGCTCATGAAAATCGACGCGGATTTCGCGCTGTTTGTATTACCGGCAGACCGACGAGCCCACTCGGGATCCATCCGGCAAGAACTCGGGGTCAAGAAACTTCGGTTTGCCAGCCGTGAAGAGTTGGCCACGTTGACGGCGTTCGAAGGGCACACTGGATTGCAACCCGGGAGCGTCCCTCCCTTCGGGCATCCCATCCTTCCTTTTCCACTCTATGTGGACTCCGCCATCCGCGAAAACCAGCGTATTGCCTTTAATGCTGGATCGCTG
Source organism: uncultured Pirellulaceae bacterium (assembly GCA_964542185.1). Taxonomy (GTDB): domain Bacteria; phylum Planctomycetota; class Planctomycetia; order Pirellulales; family Pirellulaceae; genus UBA9264. The sequence goes on along the minus strand of CAZITS010000461.1, from coordinate 4,108 downwards.
ACGGACTCAATCGTGATGGCTGTCAGTGATTACCTGCAGATCGCGATCCCGCAAAAAATCTTCAGCTTCAGTCAAGTGGATTGACAGGTTTCTGCTGTCACGCAGCGTGTACCACACAGACATACGAATCCGGGCCGCGCCTCCAGCAGATCAGCCTTGCTCTGTGGAAAACACACGTGGCGTTTCCCAAGTCAGAAAATCAGTGATCAGCCCCACCGTATCCTCTACCGCGGCGTCTATCAGCGATACCCCTTTCTCGGCAGTACCCAGGTCAGGTCGCCCCATCGCACCAGTGGAAGTTCTTCGGTGAAACCGCCCAGCCAAAGTCACCTGTCCGCCCAGCTCCGAGTGATAAAACTTGCTGTCAATCACAACAGATCCTGCGCGCGCCTCAGACATTTGAACCATTTCGTCTGCGACCGCCAGCATCATCGAGGTCTCATACTCACAAGCGTGAGATGCATGTGGGGTTTCCATCCCATGTTTTTCCGGCGCGAATGCCGGACCTTGCCAATACCCCGTCCAACCCACCAGCACGGCATCGCAATCTTCGCGTGAATTCGCCATCTCCGTAATTGCGACAGTCCCCGGTGCCGTATTGCCGCCGTGTCCATTCAAAAACATGATTCTGCGGAACCCGGCGCCGACACAACACTGCAACACATGTTTGATCATCTCGGCATATACTGTGTTAGGCAACGAAAGCGTACCTGGAAAATCCAAGTGGTGATCCGAAGCACCTAACCACAATGTCGGGACAAGCAACACCTGATCGGACAGTTTCTTTTCCACACGTTCGGCAACCTCGGTAACCAGGATCGTATCAGTCAATAAGGGCAAATGCCGACCGTGTTGTTCCAGGGCACCGGTTGGTACGACAACAACGATCTGATCCTTGTCTGTCGCTTGAATATCAACCCACCGACAGTTTCCATATCGCATAACGCATGTCCTTTTCAACACGGAACCGATTCGGCAACGCAAACACCAGGCCGATTGCCTCAGACCAGAGAATGCTAAACGCTCTATCCCGCAGGGAAAAGTAGCCTGTTGACAACGACGCGCTGTGGCTTCTCTGCGATCCTCGGTCTGAGCCACTTGCACTCTGGCCCAACACATCGCATAGCGACCCACACTCCCAACCGGTTCGGGGCAGGTTCGTCAGGCGATCGCGCACGCGATGCCACGGTTTTCTAGGATCGATTGGCATCTTAGAATGAACACTAATCACGCAGACGCCACGACGCCGTAGAGATGTGTCTCCTGCGGGCGATCAGCCGGGTGTTCTGCTTTGTCTCGCGTGTTTGTTGTCGAGGAGCCGATACTATGAAATACCAATCTGTCATGTCGCTGGTAATGGTGGCGGTCCTGTGCGGACTGCATCATCCGATCACAGCAGAAGAAACACGTTTTCGGTTTCTCGCCACCGGAGACGCACCCTATTCGGCACAGCAGGATACCCAATACCGTCAACTGCTCCAGCAGGCGGCGCGGGAAGATTTTGCCTTCCTGTTGCATGTTGGCGACATCAAGGCACAATCCGAACCTTGTTCTGATGAAGGCTTCCAGGCCATTGCCAGTCTTTTTCGACAGCATCCCACCCCGGTAGTCTACACGCCGGGAGACAATGAATGGACGGACTGCCACGGTGTAGGATCCGACCCGATCGAACGACTCGACATGTTGCGGCAACTATTCTTCCAAGACGCAAGTGTATTGCGATTGCAGCAATTGGGAGCCCGTTCTCAAAGTCAACAAGCCGAGTTCTCCCGCTTTGTGGAAAACTACCGCTTTACCAAAGCGGGTGTCATGTTTGTAGTGCTTCATGTCTGCGGCAGCCAAAACAATCGGCGCATTGACGACGTGCCGTCCATGAGTGAATTTGCCCAGCGCAGCGCCGCAAATCAAGCATTTCTACAGGCGGCTTTTGCCGAAGCCATCAAACAAGACGCTCCTGGAGTTGCGGTGATCATTCACGCCAACCCCGACTTCGAAAACGGAGAGGAAGAGGGCTTCCACCGTTTTCTGGAAACCATGCGGAGTTGTCTCGAGCAATACCGCAAGCCTGTCGTCTGTATCCATGGGGACACCCACTATTACCGCATCGATAAACCCTTGAAGAGCACCAACGGACAACTCTATTTGAACTTCACGCGGATGGAAGTCTTCGGGTCACCCAACGTGGCCGGAGTCACTGTTACCGTCGATCGTAACGATCCCCAGGTTTTCCAGTACCAACCTTACTATCTCGGAAAGAGTGACGCTGTAAATACTACGACCAAAGCGGCGCCTGCTACGGACCGTGGTCGCGGACTGCTCCGACGTCTCTTGCGACGCCGCTAAACCGCACCGGCACAACCCGGGCGTCGTCTCTCGTCGCGTCACTTCGTCACCATGCACGCAGGGCCGCACTAACTGCGTTCCGGCTGCCACGGCCCCGTAATCGCGAGTGTCAATCCTGCTTCCTGCAGATTGACGAACAACGTGGATCCGTCTGGTGAGAACGTCGCCCCCGCAAATTCCGCCCGGACATGATTGTGGGCAAACGTGTAAAGTTTGCCAGCCGGCGTGACACCTACCAGCCGGATGACCTCACCTGCGCGATCCTCGCAAAGTAGCAGATCACCCCACGGCGTGACCGTAATGTTGTCGGCCGCTTCAAGCAGCTCCGAAGCGTTTGTCTCGACAAACAACTCCAGCTGCCCGGGCTCTGCTGCTTCACCGGAAGTTCCCTCCCGAGCGCTCGGGCGGTAGCACCAGATCTGTCCCTTCTTTTCCGCTCCACCGGAAGAACAAGCAAAGTAACAGGCACCTGGAGTTGCCCAGAGTCCCTCCCCGCGAGCAAAACAAGCCGCCCCCTGCCCTCTCCCGCGATAGCGTAAATCATCCTGCGGTGAATCGATTCCCTCCAGGTCAATCCACTTCACCCGGTGCGGCTCGCCCAGGCGAAATTCAGCAGCTCCCGTATGCCAATTGCGAGTATCCGCGCCGCTGTGGTCAACCAGGGCCAGCGCCTGCAGTTTGCCTCCTGCCTGTAGCTCACCAGACCGGTTCGGCAAGAATCGATAGAACAGGCCGTCATCACGATCTTCCGTCTGATATACAGCACCCGATGCGATGTCAAACGCAACCGCTTCGTGGTTGAAACGGCCCATCGACGTCAGCGGAATCGCTGGGTTCAGCTGCGGCTGGATGGTCGCCGGAACCTCGAAGTTGTAGCCGTGATCCTGGTCGGCAAACAGCGGTACCATCTGGTCCCAGTTGACTCCTGCCTGGGCAACCGTCTCTTCACAGCTGATCCAGGTATTCCAAGGGGTAGGACCTCCTGCACAGTTGTGCCAGGTCCCGGCCAGAGACAGAAATTGTCGCACCACTTGTTGGCGCCGCGTATCGTAAACTACCGTCGTCGTACCACCGCAACCGGGGGTTTTCCCGCGACCCTGGTCATACAACCGGTCTGCGTCCACGCGGCCCAGGAGGCGCTGCTGCGGACCCCAGGGCCCCGTACCGTCGGGATCCACCTCGTGGTTTCGCACCAGCAACGTCAGCCCCTCTGGCCCAGGAAACGTACCCATTCCGTCAGGCTCTTCGGGTAAACACAATCCGTCGTCCATGGTCATACCGGCCCAGCCAATGATCCGGTAGGAAAAGCCCGCCGGCAGGTCAAGCCGCCCTCGACGGTCAGCGACCAGGGGACCGTAACCCTCTGTACGGAATGCGCGGATTCGGCGTTGCCGAGTCATATACTGCTGCAACCCGTAAAAACCACTTGACGCGGCAGCAGCGGATACCAGCCATTTACGTCGGGACACCTTGTTGCGAACCATCAGGACTCGTGCCGATCGTATCTCGTGCCTGCAGAAGCAGAAAACAACACCACCTGCATTATAGACCGCCCGGCAAAGCCTCCACGCGGTTTCTGGAAAGACAATATGTCTCCATGGTCTTCACGCGTTTTCCGATCCCGCCCGGCTGTCCGTGTTTGTAGACCGCCTGACCTCCCAAAATGTCAGGCACTTCGGCGATGCTGGTCGGCCTCCCCAAGGGATCCAGCTGAGCGCGAGTGACAGCCCCAGTGACGCGAAGAAACCAACCGGAAAAATCCACA
>CAZITS010000460.1:2353-5099 GCA_964542185.1 uncultured Pirellulaceae bacterium | reverse complement strand
AGGTTGTTATGCCAGGACTTCCTGGACGACATGCGCTTCAGCCGGCCCTGTCAGGCGCTGATCCAGGCCCTGATAAAAATAGCTGAGATCCTCGTGATCGAGACCCATCAGATGGAGGATCGTGGCATGTAAATCCCGGACATGCACCGGCTGATCGACGGCAGCGAAACCCAACTCATCGGTGGCCCCAATCGCTTGCCCGCCTTTCACACCACCACCGGCCAGCCACATCGTAAACCCATGCCAGTCATGGTCACGCCCTGGCTTGCCAACCCCTTCGCTGGTGGGTGTACGGCCAAACTCACCGCCCCAGACAAACAACGTTTCGTCCCATAAGCCAAGATCCTTCATATCCTGCATCAATGCAGCCATAGGTCGATCGGTCTCTGCTGCATGCAATTTATGGTTACTGATACAGTCCGTGTGGCCATCCCAGGTATCCTCGATATGGCCGCCCCCGGAATAGAGCTGAATGTACCTGACTCCTCTTTCCAGTAGTCGTTTGGTGATCAGGCACTTGCGACCAAAGTCTTCCGTACGTGGGTTATCCAAACCATAACGTTCGTGCGTTTTTTTACTTTCCCGTGACAAATCGACCACATCCCTGGCGGCAGCCTGCATCCGAAACGCAAGCTCATACGATTCAATACGCGCCTCCAACTCCGACTCGTTCTGCCGCAACGCGAAATGTTCCTGATTCAAACTATTGAGCAGATCGAGACTGCTTCGTTGGCCCTGCAGGCTGACGCCATCCGGGTTCCTGAGATTAAGCACGGGCGATTGGCCTGAGCGAAAATGTGTACCCTGGTAGGCCGCTGGGAGATAACCACTGCTCCAATTCGATGCGCTGCCGATCGGCCCTCCGCGTGGATCAATCATGACCACAAAACCTGGGAGTTGTTGATTCTCGGTACCCAATCCATAGTTCACCCAGGAACCGAGACTCGGACTACCGATACCAACCTTACCCGTATTCATCTGGATACACCCGGAAGCGTGGGCTGCTGTATCGGTGTGCATCGAACGGATCACGCATAAGTCATCCGCATGACGCGCGAGGTGTGGATAGAGACTGCTGATTGGCAGTCCACTTTCACCATGCTGCTGGAAGGGAAACGGACTCTTCATCAAGTAGCCAATTGGACGCCCATTGGAACCAACCTCAATGCCACCGTCGTATTTGGTATCGTGATGTTTCTCGAGCAGCGGTTTCGGGTCAAAGGTGTCAACCTGACTGGGACCGCCATTCATGAACAGAAACACACACCGCGTGGCGCCAGGTTCAAAATGTGGCTTGCGTGGCGCAAGTAACCCCTGCACTTTCTGCACATCTTCCGCGCGCAACCGATCGAAGAAACCATCGCGACTCAACAGGTCCAGCAATGCCAACCCCGTAAACCCGGCGCCTGTTTCCCAAAGAAACTCGCGGCGACTGTGGCCGCACACAGTAGGATGTTCTGCTACCCGCCGACGTGGCATGGACATGACTGCTCTCCCCACATACTCAGTCCGTGTAAACCAATTCATTGAGATTCAAGATGACTCGGCACATCTGCGTTAGTGCGTAGTGACGCGCATCGGATTCGCTAAGCCCTGCTTTTTCCCCCAACCGACGCGCCGTCTCGCTCTCGATAAATTGGCGCATCAGATTTTGTTCTCGAACCGTGGATTCCCGACACAACGCCAGACGATAGGCAAGGCGAATCTGGCCCGTCACGTCAGCTCCAGCTTGCGCAACCAATCTGTCCGCAAAATAGCCGGCCTGGCGATTTACGAAATCACCGTTCAGCATGGTCAGGGCCTGCGGAGCCACACTCGTGATTAATCTCTCAGGAGCTGGCCGCGTCGTATCGCAAAGATCCATGACTTCCAAAAAAGGCACGATCATTGACCGTTTGACATAAGCGTAAATCGTTCTCCGATTCGCCTCAGCTTCATTGAACTTTGGCCAAATCTTCAGTTTGTCGGCATGGCCTTCTAGGATTTCTCCAGGAATAAACGGGTACATACTCGGGCCGTACATCGACCGATCCAACTTTCCACTAACCGCCAGCATTGTGTCGCGAATCGCCTCAACTTCCAAGCGCCGGTAAGACCTGCGCCAAAGCAGGTTATTTTCGGGGTCGGCAGCCGCATACTCGTCATTCCATGCTGTTCCCATACGGTAAACATTCGACGTCAGAATCAGGCGGTGGAGTTTCTTGAGAGACCAGCCACCTTCATGAGTAAACCAATGGGCCAACCAGTCAAGTAATTGGGGATGTGTGGGAGGTGTCCCCATCACACCAAAATCACTGGGAGTCCGAACAATGCCGTGACCAAAATGGTGTTGCCACACTCGAATTACGATCACTCGCGCCGTGAGTGGGTTGTCCACATCAGCAACCCATTGGGCAAGCGAAAGGCGGCGCTGTGAAGTTGTTGACGATGGTTCCAGAAAACGAAGCGATTGGCGAGCAAGCACCTGCGGCACGCCAGGCTGCACTTCCGGCCCGGGACTGTTGGCTTTGCCACGCAGCAAGAGGTGTGTTGGAGGCGCCTGTGGAGAAGACTCGACAAAAAAATAACCTCGCGACAAATCAGGCGTCTCGCGCTGCAGCTTCGCAATCGTACTGAGGGCAACCTCACAAGCTTCTCGTTGATTCTGATCAAGCCAGGGAGTCAGTGCTGCCACAATCTTCGACTGGTGACTCCGCACCTGTCGTCGCTGGTCGGCAGTACACTTGTCCCATTCGACCCGTAAGGC
>CAZITS010000460.1:0-2343 GCA_964542185.1 uncultured Pirellulaceae bacterium | reverse complement strand
AAGGCATCTATCACATTCTTGGGCAGTGTCGTCTTCACCTCTTCCGCCGCAACTTTCTCCAGAAAGCTACTGGCCGCACCGCGGCAGAGCGTATGGATATGACCGTCCTGCCGGAGAATTGCTGCATCCCGTTGCTCCACCTTGGCGATCTGCAGACGAGATCCCGCGGGAGCATCGAGATCGCTGCGGCCTGACTGCGGACGTTTCAGTGGGTTGAAGATCGCAATCACCTGGTAGTATTCGCGCTGGGTGTAATCCTCAAACTTGTGGTCATGGCATCTAGCGCACGCCAACGTAATCCCGAGAAAAGTCTGTGAAGTGACGTTCAACATGTCATCAAGCTGGTCAAAACGATCCTCTGCGAAATCTGCCGGCTCATCGTCCCACGGCCCTAATCGGTAAAACCCGGTTGCAATCAGTGTCTCACTCGTCACTTCCTCGAGCTCATCCCCCGCAAGTTGCTCCCGGACAAACTGATCGTACGGTTTGTCTGCGTTGAAGCTACGAATAACATAGTCGCGATAACGCCAAACATGGGGCTTGAGCGCATCCCTCTCGTAACCGTTCGTCTCCGCAAATCGCACTAGATCGAGCCAGTGCCTGCCCCAGCGGTCCCCATAACCTTCGCGGGCCAGCAACTGGTCAACCAACTTGTCGAAACCGCGTGCTGAGACGTCTTCGCTGACTGCCTTTTGTTCTTGGAGCGTGGGAGGCAGGCCTACCAGGTCGAGATAGAGCCGCCGCATTAGCGCCGCAGGACTCGCAGGTGCCGCCGGGGTCCAGGCCCGCTCCTCGAGCTGGGCAAGCACGAATGCGTCAATGGGATTGCGTACCCACTGCGTCGCACGAACTGCTGGCACCTCAGGGCGACTCACCGGGCGATACGACCAGTGTTGACTGTCTGCTGCGCCGTCCGGTACCGATTCCTCCACGGCTGGCTCAATCGCCGAAACCTGGGAAGCTCCCAGCACAAAGGCGCCCATCACCATACCGACAAACACATGGGATAACAGATTCACGGTGCTCACCAGTATTTCTTCCAGGGTCACGGCACGTGTCAAATTACATCTGCCAGCCATGATACCTGTGAAAGTCAAACGTAACAAACATCCTGGCGGCCACGCGCCGCCAGGGCGCAAACTTATATCGTATAGCGTGGTTTCTCGGGATCACCGCCCCTGGCGACGCTGGCCGCGCACCTTCAGCAGCGCAACTGGGATCCCAAACAGCACGATTCGCGAACCGGTCAAGACCACCGGACCGAGGTTCCGTTGGCATCCTCAAGATTCTCGGTTGGCATTGCTGGCAAATCTGCGGGGCTAGCAAATCTGCGAGGCAAGGCCACTGCTTGCCCCCCTCGCGCGCAGACCTTCCGGAAAACGGAAACCGTCTATTACCACAGCTACCGCGGTACCGATCAAGAACTGGTTATCTCTTGCTACCTGGACGTTTCCTCTGGAGATCTGCTCGGTTCCTCCAGGGGTACCCGGTTATCCAAGAACCGCCACTCTTTCAGGAATGCGATCAAATCCGCCATCTGCGTCAGAGAGATATTTTTTTCGAATCCCTCGGGCATGAGCGAGGCCTGGTTGGAACGAATCAACTCGATGTCGCGCCGTAATACCGTCTGGCGTTTTCCTTTCGACTGCTGCAGTGTGACGCTGACACCGGTCTCTTGTGCCACAATGCCTGTTAACACTTTTCCGGCAGTGGTCACAATTGTGTAACTCACATAGTTCGCATCAATAGCGCGATTGGGGTTTAAGATTGATTCCAGAATAACAGACGCGTTATTTCGCACGTTCGGTTTTTGTGTGAAGTCGCCGATATAGGGTCCGACCGCCACTCCCAAGTCTCCAATTCGATGACATTCAGAACAGTTCTTGCTGAAGATTTTACGACCGCGCTGCACATCTCCTCGAGTTGTTAGTGCACCCTGATATTCAGAAATTATCTTTTGACGATTCGCTGGAACCATATCCCCGAGCACGCGTTTTGCCAGGTTACTTACTTCTGGATCGGGATCCCGCATCAGCTGCTGGACTGCAGCAGGGCTCAATTCAGTAATTGCTATATTATTGGCCTCCATTTCCCCAAGCAATATTCGAACGCGGCCTCGATTCGACAACATGGCATCAAGGACCGCCCGCCGCACCGCCGGAGTTTGCGACGCAAAATCAGCTAACAAAACACGACTGATCCTGGGGTCGTCATAGTTACTGGCAACGTCCATTGCCAGGAGCCGCAATTCCTGCGACGCGGTTGACTGGACAATTTCCAGCAATGTTTCCCCGGCACGTGAAAAACCTGCGTACCGTAACACCTCGAGGCAATCACGCCGCA
>CAZITS010000459.1:0-5111 GCA_964542185.1 uncultured Pirellulaceae bacterium | reverse complement strand
TGTGGAGGCAAACGCACAGCGTTGTGCTGTCGAGAGCGATTGCGTTGTCGCGAGAGATTGTTCATTTCCCAGCATCTCCCCGGCTTTTAGTGAAGAGTATTTCTGAGATCTGTTGATTCACTTCCGCAAACTGCAAGGTAGTTCGCAGGGCACGCTGGCGGGGGTAGGTAAATGGAATCGCCACGTCAGCCAGTAGCTGGCCGTGGTCACCCATGACCAGGATGCGCTCGGCCAGGAAAATAGCTTCCGCGACGTTGTGGGTTACCATCACTGTAGTAGTACGGCTTGTTGTCCAGATTCGTAAAAGGTCTTCGTTCAGTTGTTGTCGAAGGATTTCGTCCAGTGCTGCGAAAGGTTCGTCGAGAAGCAGTACCGCGGGGTTCGTGATTAGTGCGCGAGCCAATGACACACGCATTTTCATGCCTCCAGAGAGCATGCGGGGAAACTTGTGCATGTCACCTTCGTCAAGGCCCACCAGCTGTACTTTTTCCGCGATCGCGGTTTGTTGGGTAGATTGTCGCCCGTCAGATAATTCCAGTGGCAGACGAATATTATCGTAAACCGTACGCCATGGCAGGAGGGTTGGGTCCTGGAATACGAAGGCCAGGGGTGGGCGCGGCGAAGAGGGTTGGCTCCAGGTAATGGTTCCCTTCGAAGGCTGGGTCAATCCCGCAATGGTTCGCAGCAAAGTGGATTTTCCGCAGCCAGAGGGGCCTACGATCGCTACCCACTGTCCCTGCGGAATTTCCAATGACAGTGAATCCAGAATGACAGTGTCAGTGAGAATAACTCCCAGATCCTGAATCTGAATCGCATTCTTGGCGGTGTTTTCTGGAACGCGTCCACGCGTCATAGTGGTTTGATCCAAGATGGTTGGTAGTTCTTGTCAGCGTTGCCCATTGCAGCTGGTGATGCAAATTGGGAGCATGTTCACATATCGGCTAGAAAACGCCTTGCCTGTCAGGCCATTTGTTCCCCGAGTCATTGATGAATCCAATTGCGAAAGTTTGCGTCTATTGTGCCTCTAGTCGGCGGGCAGACCAAGAGTATGCTCAATCGGCAAAGCGATTCGGTGAGATCCTGGGTGAACAGGGAATCACACTGATTTATGGCGGTGGGGCTGTTGGGTCAATGGGCGCGGTCGCAAATGGAGCTTTGTCCCGTGGTGGGCGGGTGCTAGGGATCTTGCCGCGTTTTATGGATGATCTGGAATGGGGACACCCCGGGATAAGTGATCTCTGTCTGGTTGATAATATGGCTCAGCGCAAGCAGCAGATGATTGATTGTGCGGATGCGTTGGTGGCGTTGCCGGGAGGGTCGGGGACTCTGGAAGAATTGTTGGAGGCGCTCACCTGGAAACGTTTGGGACTTCACAGCAAGCCGATTGTGATAGTCAATACACGCGACTTTTTTACCCCACTAGCGACTTTGTTAGAGCACACCATTGAAGAACATTTTATGGATGTGCGGCATCGTGATATGTGGAAGATTGTGGAACACGTGGAAGAAGTGTTGCCAGCAATCCATGAGATGCCACCTTGGGATCCCGATGCCCGGCGTTTTGCGGCACTCTGAAACGGGGTGATTTTACCTCTCAGTTCCCGACGCTCTGCGAGATGATGGTTTCCTCTGCAGGGGCGCGGGTTGTTCCGGTCCAGGTGGCTAGGGAACGCTGTCAGTATCTGCCGGGGGTTGTGGTGTGCAAGATTAAAGCACACGAAAAGCCACCCTGGACGTGTGGAGCAATCTTTCTTAGGATAAGTGTACATTTGTACACATATCCTGTCCGATAAGAGTTGCGGAAAGGTTTTGCGATGGCTCTGGATGACGCAGTTCCGGATGACGATGACGCAGTTCCGGATGACGCAGCCAAGGGAATTGGACAGTTGCGCGCGGATTTGGCACATCGGCTAGCGACTGTCACTAAAGCGACTGCCACTAAATCAGTACACCAGGCTGTTACGAGTGGTTGTCTGTCCCTGGACGATTTGTTGCCTGACAAGGGATTTACCCGTGGTACTTTCGTGGAATGGCTGGGAGAAGGTGCGGGTAGCGGTGCTGGCTTTCTGGCATTGGTTGCAGCTCGTGAAGCTTGCCGGGAAGGCGGTGTTGCCGTTGTGATAGATATGCCTCGGCGTTTCTATCCTCCTGCAGCGGCTGCCTGGGGACTGGAGCTCAGTCGCCTCCTCTTGGTTCGGCCTCAAAGTGAGAAAGATCTGTACTGGGCTGTTGATCAGGCTTTGCGGTGTCCTCGGGTTTCCGCGGTGTTGGCTTGGCCTCAACACATACCGAATCGAATCTTTCGACGCTGGCAATTGTCTGCAGAGTCCGGAGATTGTCTGGGATTGTTGGTTCGTCCGGCGACAGTACAGCCCCAGCCCTCCTGGGCAGAAACACGGTTACGGGTTATTCCACGAGCTTCTCGAAATGACTGGCAACTGACGCTTGAGATTTTGCGTTGTCGCGGTGGGCTTCACAAAAACCAATTAGAAATTGTGATCGATGAGCAGACAGGAAAGATCCAGAGCATTGATTCTCGCGATATGGCTTCCTCAATGGCCATTGCAGCGTCTGTTGCTGAAAAGCCCTGATCTTCAGAACCAACCGGTTGTGATTTACCAGCAGACTTCTCGTGGGCCTTGTGTGGCGGTTTGTTCCGATCAGCTTGTCAGGTGGGGTGTGTCTCCAGGGATGCCTGTAGCTGAGGCATTAGCGCTTGGCCGTCGCCAGCAGTCTCCAGGCAGAAGAAGTACTCGAAATGAAAAAGAACCATTGCATCTTGAACCGTGTGACCCTGTTGCGGATCGCAAATCTTTAGTGCGATTGGCGCAGTGGTGCCACCGTTTTAGCCCTCTTGTCGGTCTGGAAGAGGAGTCCTCTCCCGAGACGTTATTGCTTGACGTTACTGGCATGGATCTCTTTGCCGGTGGTGAAGATGCATTCATTACTCAAGTGAGTGAGCAGCTTCGTGAACGAGGGTTATTCGCCAGGTTGGGTTGGGGGCCGACTCTTGGTAATGCCTGGGCATTGGCTCACTACAGTCCCGACTCTGTTGAAACGGAAATAGAAGATCTGCCTGTTGAAGCTCTGAGGTTATCAGTGAAAACGCAGCAGATATTGGCACGGCTGGGATTGGGCTATCTGAGAGATTTGCTTTCGCTGCCTCGTGTCGAGTTGCAAAACGTGGCCGGAGCGATCCTGTTGCAACGTTTGGATCAGGCAATGGGCCGAGTGTCTGAGGTGATTCGGGCCATACCTTCACCACATCATTTTTCCGTGTTTTGGCAGACTGAACATGGTTTGCTCCAACGTGAATCGGTCGAGCACGTACTACAGCAGCAAGCCGCGGATTTGTGCCAATTGCTGAAAAATCGGAGTCGTGGCGCTTTAGGTGTCGTGTGCCGTATTCAATGCCAGGATTCAGTTGATTTGACTTTCCGAGTGGGACTGTTTTTGCCTTGTGCGGATGCAAATCATTTACAACGTTTACTTGAATTGCAATTGGAGTCGATAACGCTGCCAGCACCGGTGGTGAGTATTTCGTTGTATGTGCTTCAGGATGCGCCTCTGGTGATTCGCCAGCGAGAGCTTTTTGCAAATCGAACCTCCCATAACGAGCAGGATCTGGCAGGTCTCGTGGATTGTTTGAACAGCCGCCTTGGTACGGACTCTGTATTGCGCGTGTTTTTGCAAAATGATGCCCAGCCAGAAAATGCATATCGTGAAGAACCATTGATCGAAGGGCGCGCCACGAAGTACGCAAGTTCGGTAAATCGCCTCCCTTTTACTCCTCTTGGGCGGCCTTTGAGTCTGGTAACCCCCCCGGTGAAATTGCCGGTAACAGAAAAGGGAAATGGCCAACTACCGCGTTATTTCTCTTGTGCGTTTCGAAGGCACCAGGTTTTCCGCTCTTGGGGGCCAGAGCGGATTGAAACCGGATGGTGGCGACGGAACGGAGTGCGCCGAGATTACTACCGTGTGGAAACGACAGAGGGTCTGAGGTTTTGGGTTTTTTGCTGTTTGCAGACCGGAGATTGGTTTTTGCAAGGTGTATTTGATTGATAAAAAATCCGCGTTGTTCTGGCGCGCGTTTGAATGTGTATTCCAGTCTTTGAAGCCGTTGGCGTGGTCTCCATTGCACGGAGATGTTTGCCAATCTTTATGCTCTGAGAGCTTTTAGCGATGCTTGGATCGACTCGAGTTTCCAGCCTTCCAGCCACTCCGAATGTCTCGGCTCAGGAACCTTTGAAAACCAATCGGCGGTCGCGGCCACGTTACGCAGAACTGCATTGCATCACGAATTTTTCCTTTCTGGAAGGAGCCTCGCATCCGGATGAACTGGTGGAGAGAGCTGGTGACCTCGGATACGAGGCCTTGGCCATTACGGATCGCAATAGCCTGGCAGGCGTCGTGCGGGCTGACACGGCTGCAAAGGCAGTTGGTTTGAAACTGATCATTGGTGCTGAGATCACACTCCGAAATGCGTTGTCGGTAGTGTTGTTGGCAACAGACCGACCTGCTTACGGCAGGCTCGCTCGGATCATTACGAGCGGGCGCCGTCGCGCCCCGAAAGGTGAATGTGAACTGTATTTTGAAGATTTGGCCGACCTTAGTGCAGGTTTGCTGGCATGTGTTTTGCCTCCTCGACAGGTAGGAGCTAGTGCTTTTGACAAAAAGTATCTGGATTCGTTCCGAGCGTATGGTGAGCTCTTTGGTGACCGGTCTTTTCTGTTGGCAGAATTGCATCATGGCGCGAATGACAAAGCATGGATTGACCAGCTTGCGTCGCTGTCTCGGCAGGCTGATATCCCCTTGGTGGCCGCAGGAGGAGTTCATTACCACGACTCCCAGAGAATGGAACTGCAGCACGTACTCACTGCCATCAAGCATGGAGTGACGGTTGCTCAACTAGGGCCGCATCGACTTCCCAATGCGGAGCGTCACCTGCGAACGAAAGAGGAACTACAAGCCTTGTATTCTCATGTTCCGGCAGCGCTCGAGCGGACAACCGAAATTGCTGGCCGTTGCACATTTACTTTGAGCGATCTTCGCTACGAATACCCGAAGGAGATCGCCCCGCATGGAATGAACCCAATGCAGTATTTGCGTCA
>CAZITS010000458.1:0-5117 GCA_964542185.1 uncultured Pirellulaceae bacterium | reverse complement strand
TTCGAACCTCCGACCTTTTGACCCCCAGTCAAACGCGCTAACCAGGCTGCGCTACGCCCCGCACACGGACAGCAACAGACCAGCCAGTGGCGTGTCACTGCCGACTCGCAGTGAATATCGCAGATTGGGATTGGCTGTCAACAGGTTGGCGACGCGCGTCGCCCTGGCATGCCGGTGGCGCCGCAGCGGTAGTTGGGAACCAGGCAGAGAATCTGCCCAGGGTTTGTGATGAGAAATGTGAATGGAGATTGCCTGGTGTGACTATATTTGGAGAACGTCTGTTGAGTGCCGTTCGCCGCTGTCGGACACCGGTCCTGGTTGGACTTGATCCACGGCGGGACCAGTTACCCCCTGATCTGCAGCCGGCGACAGATGCGGAGCCGCGGTCTGTGGCAACCGCGTATGCAGAATTCTGCCGGGGTGTCATTGATGTGGTTGCGCCGAGCGTTCCCGCAGTCAAGCCGCAAGCTGCTTTTTTCGAGCAGTTGGGCGCGCCGGGGATGGTGGCGCTGGCGGAGGTCATTGCTTATGCACGTGAAAAAGGCTTGCTGGTGATTCTGGATGGGAAACGAAACGACATTGGCTCGACGGCTGCTGCCTACGCGGATGCGTATTTGGGACAGGAAAGTCCCTGGGGAGCAGATGCGTTGACGGTCAATCCGTATCTGGGTAGTGACAGCCTGGAGCCGTTTGTTGAGGTTGCCCGACAGCGTGAATCCGGGATTTTTGTACTTGTCAAGACTTCCAATCCAGGTAGCCATATGTTGCAGGATCTGGTTGCTCAGGAACAGACAATCTACCAGCGGGTCGCTGCCGTGGTTGAGCAGCTGGCCCACCAGACATGCGCAGATACTCCCTACGGATCTGTTGGCGCGGTCGTTGGTGCGACGTATCCGGAACAGTTAGCGGAGCTGCGGCAGTCCATGGCACACACCTGGTTGTTGGTGCCTGGCTTTGGGGCTCAGGGTGGTTCGGCAGCCGATGTGTCAGGCGCCTTTGACGACCACGGTGGGGGAGCGATTATCAACAGCTCGCGGGCGATCATTTTTGCCTATCATCGGAAGCCGTACCAGGATCGCTACGGTCCGCAACAGTGGCAGCGTTGCGTTGAGGAGGCAACGCGGGACATGGTGCAGCAATTGGCAGCGGAAACACCCGCGGGCAGCCTGCTGGACGAATCGGCATTGTGAACCGGGCCGTCCGCGATTTCAGTTCCCTGACGCACTTCTGGCCGGCTGGGTCTGTCCGGTTTGGCGGCCATGCCCAACTGGCATAAAATGAAATGTGGTGGAGAAATTGATGCGACCCGATCTGTGGCTTCTGGAGAACGCTCGATGAAGAGAGCACCCACGCGAATTACGGCAGGCCGGCAAATCCACAATGCGCTGTGCTTGCTGGTGTTGCTCGGTAGTGGAAGTGCGTTTGTTCCTGAGGCAAACGCTGCCGAAACCCCACAGTTTGAAACACACATTGCCCCTTTGTTTAAACGTCACTGTGTGAAATGCCACAATGCGGAGCTGCGTAAAGCGGATCTCGATCTAAGTACACCTCAGGGCCTGTTTCGCGGTGGCGAATCCGGTCCCGTGCTCGTTTCTGGCGCACCGGAAAAAAGTACTCTGTACGAACAAGTGCATGAAGGTGCGATGCCGCCTGCAGAGCAGTCGCAGTTACCAGCGCCGGATATTGAGACCATTCGTCTCTGGATCAAATCAGGCACACCCTTTGTCGCCAGAATTGCCTTGGATGAATTGACCGCGGCTGCTGAGGTCAGTAACCACGAAATCGAGCCGTTGATGCGTCTGCGCTGCGCAACCTGTCACGGCTTGCGTGCCCAGGAAGGCGGCCTCGACGTACGTTCCAAGGCAACGCTGTTGAAAGGCGGAAAATCGGGGCCGGCCATCGTATTAGGAGATCCCGCAAACAGCCTGTTGCTCAAACGCATTCACGCAGGGGAGATGCCACCCGACGAAAAGCTGATCGAGGCCGGTGTGAAACCGATTACCGTGGCCGAGATCAGTCGCCTCGAACGGTGGATCGAGATTGGTGCGCCTGAGGTGCCGGTTTCTCCGGACGTCGCATCGACGGAGATGGACCGGTTGGTATCCGATGAGGACCGGCAGCACTGGTCCTTCAGGAGATTGCGTCCGGTAGCAATCCCCCGTGCGTCTGCGTTCCAGGACTCTGCTACTGTGCCGCGTCAGCCAGTCGATCTGTTCATTGTCCGCAAACAGCAAGAGCAAACACTGCAGATGGCCCCGGAGGCAGAGAAGCTGACCTTGCTGCGACGAATTACTTATGACCTCACGGGCTTGCCTCCGCACCCAGAGGATGTCGAGCAATTCCTGGTCGCCGAGCAGCCCGATGCATACGAACGTGTCGTCGACCGGCTGCTGGTATCTCCACGCCATGGTGAACGTTGGGCGACGTTCTGGCTCGATGCGGCTGGTTACGCCGATTCGGAGGGGAAGCGAAGTGCGGATCCAATTCGGCCTTATGCATACAAGTACCGAGATTATGTGGTGCGTTCTTTCAACGTGGACAAGTCATACGATCGGTTTCTGTTGGAGCAGATTGCCGGAGACGAGCTGGCGGATTACACCGACGCTGCGCACGTTACCGAGGAGATTGTCGATAACCTCATTGCGACGGGTTTTCTCCGTATGGCTCCTGATGGGACCGGTTCTGATGTGGTGAACTTCGTTCCCGAGCGGTTGGAGGTGATGTCGGACCAGATCGAGATTTTTGGCAGTACCGTACTGGGGCTCACGATTAAATGTGCGCGATGCCATAGCCATAAATACGATCCCATTCCCCAACGGGATTACTATCGGCTGCTGGCGATCTTCAAAGGTGCTTTTGACGAACACGACTGGCTGAAACCTGCTTTCGTACCAGGGCAAACAAAAGTCCAGAAGGCGGGACGCCTGTTGTCGATCGCCACACAGGCGGAATTGAGTCAAATGACTTTCCGTAACAGTCAGATCGAGCAGGAGATCGAACAGCAGCAACGAAAATTAACGCAGCTTGCTGTGTCGGTTCGCCAACAGCATCTGGAGGAGCAGCTTAAGAGCGTGCCGGCAGACCTGCGACAGCCACTGCGGGTGCTGCTGGCTGTCGATTCTGGTAAACGCGGTCCCCGACAGCGTGAACTGGCCGCACAATACGAAGCCAAGCTGGTCTTGGACGATGCGATGTTGAAGAAGCATCCGGCTTACAAGCGTGCTGCTGTAGAGATTGATCGCACGATCAAGTCACTGCAAAGTGAAAAAGTCGATCGGCCACAGATCCGGGCACTATGGGACCGCGGTGTTCCTTCTCCCACCTATGTCTACCGCCGTGGGGACTATCGGCAATGGTCCAGTCTGGTGGGTCCGGGCGTTCCGTCTGTTCTGACGGACGGCAAAACACCCTTTGTCTATCAGCCTCCGTGGCCTGACGCGACCAAGACGGGACGACGTCTTGCACTGGCACGCTGGCTCGTTGAGTCTGATCATCCACTCACCTCGCGAGTGATGGTCAATCGAATCTGGAAACACCACTTTGGGCGCGGCATCGTCACGACGATTGATAACTTTGGGAAATTAGGGGTGCCACCTTCTCATCCGGAGCTGTTGGACTGGCTGGCGAATCAGTTTGTGCAAACGGGCTGGAGCCTCAAACGCTTGCACCGGTTGCTGGTTACGTCCCAGGTCTATCGACAGACTTCACGTGTTTCTTCTGAGCAGCTTCGTGACGATGCCGAAAACCAGTGGTTCACACGCATGCCACTGCAGCGGCTCGATGCCGAGGAACTGCGTGACTCGCTGTTGGCAGTTGCTGACAGGCTTGACGAACGCCCCTTTGGCCGTCCCGACGCGGTCAATGTTCGCAAGGACGGACTGGTCACTTCGATCGGAAAAGAGGGGAGCTGGCGGCGGAGCTTGTATGTGCGCCATCGCCGCAAAGAAATGCCGACCGTGCTGGAGACGTTCGACTTGCCACAAATGAACCCGGCATGTCAGCAACGTCCCACTTCCACGGTGGCCCAGCAGGCACTGTTCTTAATGAATAATACGGCGGTGCGCGCGCTGAGTCAGGATTTTGCTCGCCGAATTCTGGGCCAGACGGCTGACCCCGTGGCGCAGGTGGAACGCGCCTACCTCACTGCGCTGGGCCACGGCCCGACTGCAGAGGAGCGGGAGGTTGCGGTACAGACATTGTTGAACCTGGAAGCGGAATTTGCGGCGTTGTCTAACGCTGCCGAGCAGCCCCAGGATTCAGCGGAACAGGCTTTGGCTGTACTCTGCCATACGTTGATGAATTCCGCGGCGTTTTTGTTTGTTGATTAGTAGTACCGATGGGTTCAAGTGTGATTGGGATCCCCATCAGGATGTGTTGAGACAGGTGTACCGGCAGGCAGGATTTTCACGATAGGCGTAGAACGATAGGTGTAGTGATGAGAAAGAGAACGAGCACACGTCAAGATTGCCCCGGAGATGTGGCCCTGCGACAGAGTCGCCGTGGTTTTTTCCACCGGGCAGCGGATGGCGTACATGGTGCGGCGCTGACCTATCTGCTGGGACGTGATGTGTTTGCCCAGGAAGGACTACCGGCGCCGACTTTGCAACCTGCCAGTGGCGGTCCTCGGCCGGCCTATGACTTGAGTTCTCGTGAAACCCATTTTCCGGCGCGGGCCCGTTCGGTGATTCACCTGTTTATGAATGGAGGTCCCAGCCAGGTCGATCTGTTTGATCCAAAACCTGCTCTCGACAGAATGCATGGGCAATCGTACTTCAGCGAAATTGCTCAAGACGTCTCGTCGCCGCAGCAGGCGGGTGGGTTGTTGAGAAGCCCTTATAAGTTCGCCCAGTATGGTGAAAGTGGCACCATTGTCTCAGAAGTGATGCCGCATTTGGCTCGCCAGGTTGATGAGATTGCGGTGATCCGTTCGATGTACAATTCGCATCCCAACCATGAACCCGCTTTGTTCAAGATCCATTCGGGTCGTTTGCTGCCAGGCAGGCCCGCTCTGGGCGCGTGGGTTGTCTATGGATTGGGTACGGAAAACCAGAGTCTGCCTGCTTATGTCGTACTCGATGATCCGCTGGGGTTGCCGGTGAATACCGTGCAAAACTGGC